>JAOZOC010000184.1:0-5189 GCA_029933495.1 Bacteroidales bacterium | reverse complement strand
AGGAATTTAGGAAACCTGATAAGTTAAGACGGATAAAGGTTCCAACTTACAATCAAAATTCAAATCATTCTACTGATATGAATTGTAAGTGCGTCTCGATAAACACGCCTTAATTGTATCTCCTAACTCCATTTTTTGAATAAAAACATTGAAATATAAGCAATTTGCTAATATTTTTAATGGAATAGTTAATTTGTATATAAAAAATTTATACTTTTGCGCCCCCGAAACGGGATGTAGTAATAAAAATAAAATTGTGATATGCCTACAATACAACAATTAGTAAGAAAAGGTAGAAAAAAACTGACCGACAAAAGTAAATCACCTGCACTGGACTCTTGCCCGCAGAGAAGGGGAGTTTGTGTAAGGGTTTATACAACAACACCCAAGAAGCCTAATTCAGCAATGAGAAAAGTTGCAAGGGTTAGGTTAACAAATGGTAAAGAGGTGAATGCTTATATTCCCGGTGAGGGACATAATTTGCAGGAACACTCTATTGTTTTGATTAGGGGTGGCAGGGTTAAAGACCTTCCAGGTGTCAGGTATCACGTAATCAGAGGTGCTCTTGATACATCAGGTGTGGAAGGTAGATTGCAGAGAAGATCGAAGTACGGAACAAAGCAACCTAAGAAAAAATAGTTTTAATTATAGATATATAGAACAATGAGGAAATCACGTCCTAAAAAAAGAATAATTCTTCCTGATCCAAGATTTAACGATGTATTGGTTACAAAATTTGTAAACAATCTTATGTTACAGGGAAAGAAGACTCTTGCTTTTGATATATTTTACGAAGCTATTGATATCGTAAGCGAAAAAACAGGAGAAGACGGTCTGGAAGTATGGAAAAAAGGTTTGACAAATGTTACTCCTGCTGTTGAAGTGCGAAGCAGAAGAATTGGCGGGGCTACTTTTCAGATTCCTTCGGAAATCAGACCAAGCAGAAAGAGTTCCATAGGAATGAAAAACCTAATTGGTTTTTCAAGAAAGCGTCACGAGAAATCAATGGGGCAAAAACTTGCTGCCGAAATTATGGCTGCCTATAAGGAAGAAGGATCAGCATTTAAAAAGAAAGAAGATACTCACAGAATGGCAGAAGCTAACAAAGCATTCTCTCATTTTAGGTTTTAATATATAAAAGAGAAAGTATAGTACAACAGATGTTAACAACACTAAAACATACAATGAACATCGGCATTATGGCTCATATCGACGCGGGTAAAACCACGACGACTGAGCGTATTTTGTACTATGCAGGAATAAATCATCGTATTGGTGAAGTACACGATGGTGCAGCCACTATGGACTGGATGATACAGGAGCAGGAGAGAGGGATTACCATTACATCTGCTGCCACAAGTGTATTCTGGAAATACGGTGGTAACGACTTTAAGATAAATATTATTGATACTCCAGGTCACGTTGATTTTACAGTTGAGGTTGAGCGCTCATTGCGCGTTCTTGATGGAGCTATTGGAATATTTTGTGGTGTTGGTGGTGTGGAGCCTCAGTCGGAAACTGTCTGGAAACAGGCCAATAAATACCACGTTCCACGTATTAGTTATGTTAATAAGATGGATCGCTCAGGTGCTGATTTTATCAGAGTAGTTGACGACATCAAAGAAAAGCTTAATGCTAATCCTATTCCGGTTCAATTACCCATAGGTGCTGAGGATAATTTTGAAGGAGTTATTGATCTTATTACCAGAAAGGCATACAACTGGGATAACTCAAATCTTGGAAAGGAATATTTTGAAGTTGAGATACCTGAAGAGTTAAAAGAGCAGGTCGAAGAGTATAGGACAAAGCTTATTGAAGGAGCTGCCGAGGAGAGTGAAGAGTTGTTTGAAAAGTTTCTTAATGATCCCGAATCAATTACAGAAGAAGAAATCATTGAGGCACTTCGTAAAGCCACTCTGGAAATGAGAATAACTCCTGTTTTTTGTGGGTCTTCATTTAAAAATAAAGGAGTGCAGTTACTTCTCGATGCAATTGTGAAATATCTGCCATGTCCTACTGATGTTCCCGCTATTGAGGGAATAAATCCTTATACAAACAAGGAAGTTGAGCGTCGTGCTGATGTGAGTGAACCCTTTGCTGCATTGGCATTTAAAATAGCTACTGACCCATTTGTTGGCCGTATTGCATTTTTCAGAGTTTATTCGGGCAAAATAAATGCCGGTGAGCAAATTCTGAATGGTAATACAAATAAGAAGGAGCGTATTATGCGCCTTATGCAGATGCATGCCAACAAACAAAACCCGATGAAGACTATTGAAGCTGGAGATATCGGAGCAGCAATCGGATTTAAAGATATAAGAACCGGTGATACATTGTGTTCTCCTCAGCATCCCGTTGTTTTGGAATCGATGACTTTCCCTGATCCTGTTATTAAGATGGCTGTTGAGCCCAAAAAGCAGGATGATGTGGATAAGCTGGCTATTGCATTAAAGAAACTTACCGAAGAAGATCCTACTTTTACTGTTGGTGTTGACTCTGAAACCGGACAGACCATAATTAGCGGAATGGGTGAATTGCATCTTGATATTATTCTTGACAGACTTAAAAGAGAATTTGATATTGATTGTAGTAAGGGAACTCCTTCAGTCGCATACAAAGAGGCTATAACAGGTATTGTTCAGCATCACGAAGTTTATAAGAAACAAACAGGCGGTAGAGGTAAATTTGCTGAAATTGTTGTTGAATTCTCACCAGCTGACAAAGATATTAAAGGATTGCAGTTTGTTGATGAGATTAGAGGTGGTGCATTGACAAAGCAATTTATTCTTGGTGTTAAGAAGGGATTAGAGTCTTCAATGAGTAACGGAGTATTGCTTGGTTTTCCCGTTGAAAGTCTTAAAGCTAGATTACTTGATGGTTCTTATCATTCAGTTGATAGTGATGAGCTTTCATTTAAAATTGCAGCAAGTATTTCATTCAAGGAGGCCTGCAAGAATGCCAATCCTGTTTTACTTGAACCCATTATGAAACTTGAGGTTGACACACCTGATGCCTATTTAGGTGATATTACAGGTGATTTGAATAAAAGAAGAGGAACTGTTGAGAATGTTGATACCAAAGTTGGCTATCAGGTTATTAAGGCAAAGGTTCCAATGGCAGAAATGTTTGGTTATGTAACAACATTGAGGTCATTAAGTTCTGGAAGAGCAACATCGTCACTGGAGTTCTCACATTATGCTGAGGCACCACGTGATGTTATGGAAAATATTATGTATAGAATTAAAGGATATTTAGTTAGTATTTAAAACAATAAAAACGTGAGTCAAAGGATTAGAATAAAACTCAAATCGTACGATCATAACCTGGTTGATAAATCAGCTGAAAAGATCGTTAAGACAGTAAAAAGTACGGGAGCGGTTGTTAGTGGCCCGATCCCTTTGCCTACAAACAGGAAAATATTTACTGTTAACAAATCGACGTTTGTAAATAAAAAATCAAGAGAGCAGTTTCAATTGTTTTCGTACAAAAGGTTACTGGATATATACAGTTCAACTACAAAAACAATTGATGCTTTGATGAAGCTTGAATTACCGAGTGGAGTTGAGGTTGAAATTAAGGTTTAATTTTTTTTTTTTGAGAATAAGTAAAATTATATAACAATGTCTGGATTAATAGGAAAGAAACTCGGAATGACCAGTATTTTTGACGAAAATGGGAAGAATATCCCATGTACAGTCATTGAGGCAGGTCCTTGTGTAGTTACCCAGGTGAAAACAAAGGAAACGGACGGTTATGCTGCCATTCAAATCGCATTTGACGAAAAGAAGGAAAAGCATACTACCAAATCCTTAAAAGGTCATTTTGCCAAAGCAGGCGTATCTCCTAAAAAGGTTGTAGCGGAATTTACAAGATTTGAAGAGGGACACGAAAAGAAGTTTGGCGACATAATAAAGGCTGATGTTTTTATTGAGGGTGAGTTTATTGATATAGTTGGGGTATCCAAAGGAAAAGGTTTTCAGGGTGTAGTTAAGCGTTACAATTTCCGTGGTGTTAATGATGCAACACACGGTCAGCATAACAGGTTAAGAGCTCCTGGTTCAATTGGTGCATCTTCATATCCTTCAAGAGTATTTAAAGGTATGAGAATGGCAGGACGAACCGGTGGTGACAGAACTAAAATGATTAACATTAAGGTGATGAAGATTTATCCTGAGAAAAATATTGTTGTTGTTAAAGGATCAGTTCCGGGTCCTAATGGTTCATATGTAATACTTGAAAGATGGAGTTAGCAGTTTATAATATTAATGGAAATAAAACCGACAAAAAGGTTAAGCTTGATGATGGTGTATTTGGTGTAAAGCCAAATGACCACGCTATCTACCTTGATGTCAGGCAGCACCTGGCTAATGCCCGTCAGGGTACACATAAAGCAAAGGAAAGAGGCGAAATTAAGGGTAGCACCAGAAAGATCAAAAGGCAAAAAGGTACTGGTACTGCAAGGGCTGGTAGCATTAAGAATCCTTTGTTTAGAGGTGGTGGACGAGTTTTTGGGCCACAACCAAGAGATTATTATTTCAAACTGAACAAAAAGCTTAAAAGACTTGCTCGTAAATCTGCTTTAACTTACAAAGCAAAGGAAGATAGTATTTTGGTAGTTGAGGATTTTTCATTTGATACACCAAAGACTAAAAACTTTGTCAGTCTGCTTAAAAGTTTTGATTTGCAAAACAAAAAGGTACTTGTTGTTCTCCCTACAACAGATAAGAATGTTTATCTGTCATTAAGGAATCTGCAACAGGCAAGAATTATCAATGCAACAGACATTAATACTTATGATGTACTTAATGCTAATAAATTGATAATTGCTCAGAGTTCGATTGAGATAATAGAAAAGATTCATACTAATAACTAATATAAAATAGCGATAAGATGAATATCATTTTAAAGCCTGTAATAACAGAAAAGATGACAGAATTGGGCGAGAAATTAAATCGCTATGGTTTTGTTGTGTACAAAAAAGCTAACAAGCTTCAGATTAAACAGGCTATTGAGGAGCTTTACGGTGTTGATGTAGTTAGTGTTAATACTATGAACTATTCCGGAAAGGCTAAGTCGAGATTCACTAAGTCAGGTGTTATTTCAGGCAGAACAAATTCTTATAAAAAGGCTATCGTTACTTTAGCCGATGGTGAAACAATTGATTTTTATAGCAATATTTAGATAGATGG
>JAOZOC010000183.1 GCA_029933495.1 Bacteroidales bacterium | reverse complement strand
ATAAACATTAATCCCACATCGGCACTTGCACGTTGCTTGTATCTCTTTGTAATTATGTAGCAAAATCCCCATTGCCGTTTTATGGTACCAAAGGGATGGTAGGTAATAACACAGGACTAAACTTGCGAAGTCCTGTAGAACAAAATCAAAAATAAAACCACATGGTAATAATTCTATAATTCGCTACCTTTGCGATATGAATTGGAATAAGATTTTTTCAGAAAAACGAATAGGTAGCGATACCACATCAAAGGGTGTAAGAACCCAGTTTCAAAGGGATTTCGACAGGTTAATATTTTCTTCATCATTCAGAAGACTTCAGAACAAAACCCAGGTTTTTCCTCTGCCAGGCTCCACCTTTGTACACAACAGGCTTACACACTCTCTTGAGGTTGCCAGTGTTGGCAGGTCGCTTGGTAAAATCGTCGGAGAGGAACTAAGTAAAAAAGATGGAATAACAAAAGAGGCAAAAACCTTTTATAAATATGAACTTCAAAATGTGGTTGCAACAGCCGGCCTTGCCCACGACATAGGAAACCCTGCTTTTGGACATTCAGGAGAGAAGGCTATATCAAAATATTTTTTGGATAATACAAAACTTCAAATTGAGAGTAAAGAGTTAATGAGCTTTTTCAGTGTTCCCGAATGGTCTGACCTCACTTCTTTTGAAGGGAATGCAAATGCTCTTCGTGTCCTCACCCATACTTTTCGGGGAAAAGCACCTGGCGGGCTCGGACTTACAATTACTACACTTGCCTCTCTGCTTAAATATCCCTGTGAATCTGTCTCAATTGACAAAAAGATTAAACACAGAAAGAAATATGGCTTTTTTCAGGCTGAAAAGGATACCGTTAGAGAGATTTTTAGTAATCTGAATATGATTAAGGAGTCTGATAATCCGGTTGTGTATAAGCGTCATCCGTTTGTCTATCTTACAGAAGCTGCCGATGATATCTGCTACAGGATTCTTGATATGGAAGATGCTCTCAGACTTGGCATCATTGAAGAATCAAGAGTTACTAATTACTTTATCAGATTATTAGAAAGTATTAACCATAAAGATGATAACATTGATAAAATAAGAAAAACATTAGAAAAAATTGAAGACAGGAATGAGCGCATCACATACTTGCGTGCAAAATGCATAAATGCTCTTACCCTTGAATCGGCAGACATCTTTCTGAAAAACTCAGACTCCATAATTTCAGGAACATATAATAATTCTCTCGTTGACTCAATTGAAGACGACAATTCCATACTAAAAGAAATTGCATGGGTTTCGTATGAAGAAATTTACAATCACGACACTGTGCTTGAAATTGAAATTGCTGGTTATCATGTAATATCAGAGCTTTTATCTCTTTTTATTCCGGCAGTATTAAAGGAAAATCCTGACAATAAAGATCAAAAGCTACTACGGTTAATCCCAAATCAATTTACAGCAGATACTGTTTCGGCTTACGTGAAGGCACTCTCGGTACTTGATTATGTAACCGGGATGACCGACTTATATGCAACCGAACTTTATAGAAAAATTTCCGGGATTGATATTCCGAGACACAGATAGATTTTTACCTAATTTTGATGACTGATGAAATATTTCTTTCATGGCATATTGTTTTCTTTATTCTGTTTGACAGGTTTGCAGCCCGTTTACACTCAGACAAATATTGACAGTCTTGAAGTTGCTTTACAGATTGAGAAAAATCCCGTCGAAAAAACAATCATTCTGTTGTCTCTTACCAAAGAGTTTATGTCTGTCAATCAGGAGAAGGCACTGGAATATGCCAATGAGGCACTGGAATATTCTGTGAAATCAGGATATCGGGAGGGAGAGTTGCGTTCATTGAATTTTCTCGGAGAACTGTACAAAGACAAGACCGAAATAACAAAGGCGATGGATTGTGCCATAAAAGCGGAGACACTTGCCGAACAACTTGACAATCCACTGCAAAAACTCTCTGCGATTTATACTTTGGGAAATATTTATGCAAAACTTGGCAATTTTGAAAAAAGCTCTGAAATTTATTACAAATGCCTCAGGTTGAATGAAGATATCAATGACCCTGTATTGAATGTCAGGATTCTGAATAGTTTCGGATATGTAAATCATAACCTGAATAATTATGATAAAGCACTCGATTTCTATTTTAAAGCACTCAATAAATCAAAAGAAATCGGGTATTCCGAAGGTATTGCCAAGGGGCTTAACAATGTGGCAGCAATCTATGGAATAAAAGGAGACAATCAAAAGGTTTCAAAGTATCTTAGTGAGGCAATTGCTTTAAACATCAAAGAGCACAAGGACGAAAGCCTGGCAATGAATTTTCATAATTTAGGTTATAACTTCCAGGTGCTAAAAGAATATGACTCAGCTCTTTACTATCTCAATAAGTCATACGAGCTATATCAGAAGCTGAATGACGCCGCTTCTGTCATATATTCAAAAACAGCATTGGCCGAGTTCTATTTTGAAGTCGGAGATACTGAAAAATGTAAAGAGATAGCAGAAGAATCGTTGAAAGGTGCCAGGCAATACGGTCTGAAGCGGTATTTATTAAGTTCATCAGAATTACTTAGTAAAGTTTACTTCCTTGAAAATGATTCTTTGAAAGGATATAAATACCAGGTACTGGCCCTTCTAATGAAAGACAGTATCAACATAAAAAAAAGCCAGACAAAACTGTCAGCACTTGAACAGCAATATGAGGTTGACAGTATTGCTCAAAAAAGGCAGATTGCTCAGAAACGCAGGAATCTGATAGTCATAATCTTAGTGACTTCTCTGATTTTCATCATTATTATCATAATATTAATGCTTAGCCGGATGCGCATAAAAGCCCGTTCGGTTGAGCTTGAAAATGACAAGCTTGAGATGAGTCTGGAGCTTCGTAATAAGGAGCTGACATCCAATGTGATGTCAATAATGAAAAAGAATAATTCTCTTTGGCAGATTGCAAGAAAACTAAAATCTATTCAGAAGGAGGCTGTGAAGGATGAAACAAAAATGGCAATAAGGAAAATAACCAAAGAGCTGAATAAAGCTGCAAAAGATGAGCAATGGGAAGAGTTTGAATTGAGGTTTAATCAAACTCACAGTGATTTTTATGATAATCTGCTTGACAAATATCCAAAGCTTACTCCACAGGAGCTACGCCTGTGCGCCTTCCTCCGGCTGAATATGACAACAAAAGAGATATCTGAACTTACAGGCCAGCGTACCTCAACAATTGAAATGGCGAGAACAAGGCTTCGTAAAAAACTGAATATTACCAATACACAAACAAATCTTGTGGCTTTTCTTACAAAAATTTGAATTGTGTGCAATTTGTCGTACACCTTAGTAAATATGATAATGTTGATGCTGATAATCCTGTATATCAGGTATGTATATTTCTGATGTAATGTTTTTATATGGGTGTTTTTTATTATCTGGCACAGTTTTGTAGTGGTAAATTATTTGCCTGTTATTAATTTATTGGCAATTTTTGTCACTCATTAAAATACTTTAACAATTATGAAAAAATCCGGCATAAAGGAGAATTTAGCAAAAAAAGGAATTTGAAAACCTCGAAGAGGAGGAAGACCTTGATCTATTTATTGAGAAAAGAAAAATTCAAAATGAAGCTCTCAAAAAGATTGCAGGAATAAATAGCAACTCACAAGAAATAAAAGTCTCAAAAACAAATAAATAAAAACGTAGCATTATGAAAAAAAATCTAATTCTGATTAGTATTGTATTGGCAAGTTTGAGTATTCAGGCTCAAACCATTGTTAGCACATCACCCGAAAACAAAAATGCTCTTATTGAGGATTTCACAGGAGTTAATTGTGGTTTCTGCCCTTATGGACATAAGGAAATCGCGCAGTTTATGGCTGCACATCCCGGTGATGGATTCGGTATGACAATACACGAAGGATATTTTGCAATCCCCGATGCCGGGCAACCCGATCTGCGAACACCCACAGGCGATGCATGGGCAGAGTATTTTGGAGTAAATTCCTGGCCGGCCGGAATGGTAAATCGCCACGACTGGGGAAGCGGATACTTATATCAGCTAAATGAATGGCAAAGCTATGGATCCCAGATTCTGAATCAGGATTCGTATGTGAATGCTGCCTGCGAGGCTACGATTGATGTTGTAACCCGTGAGCTGACTGTCCACGTTGAAACATATTACACCGGGAATAGCCCGCAGAGCACAAACAAGCTGAATGTTGCAATGCTGCAAAGCGATATCAAAGGCCCACAGTGGGGCGGCTGGTTCAATCCCGATGCCCTGACACCCGACGGTCAGTATCTCCACAAACACGTACTTCGTGAAATGCTCACAGATACCTGGGGTGCTGAC
Source organism: Bacteroidales bacterium (assembly GCA_029933495.1). Taxonomy (GTDB): domain Bacteria; phylum Bacteroidota; class Bacteroidia; order Bacteroidales; family JAADJA01; genus JAADJA01. The sequence goes on along the minus strand of JAOZOC010000183.1, from coordinate 2,332 downwards.
CTCTCCCCTACTACTATCGGCACTTTCATTGACAACACCTATAGTTTTACTATTCCCGAAGATTATAATGATGTACCTGTCAGACTTGGGAATCTTGAGATACTCAGCTATATCAATGAATCCGAAGTTGAAATGATTACGGTAAACGGTACTATTCCGGTTCTTACAAATATTCAGTATGCAAACGATGCTGCAATTGAAATCGTGGAACTTCCTGAAAACGGCTGTTCGCATATTACATCAAGAACAGTTGTACAAAATACAGGTTCAAATGATATTACATCAATCACTTTTCAAATCAGCATAAACGGAGGAACACCACAATCATATAACTGGACAGGTGATGCACTCAAACCTTTTACTGCAATGGATGTTTACGTCCCGTCAATGTTCTTTGAGAATGGTGAAGATGAAAATGAGTATGTTATTTCTGTCACTGCTGTAAACGGTACCACCGACGAAAATCCCGCAAACAACACGATGTCAGGAACATTTGAAAATGCTAACGAGTATGCCTTACCGGTCGGTCTTCATATTGTGACCGACGATAACGCCTGGGGCACAACCTGGGAACTCCGTGACAGCCAGAATAATATCGTTCAGCATGGCGACAGCTACGAAAACAACTCAACTTATAACATTCCGCTTGTTGCAGATGCAGGATGCTACACTTTCACAATGAAAGATTCCGACAGATTTTTCTTTGGCAGTTATTCATTGACAGATGGAGACAATAATGTAATCGTTTCTGTCAACGGAGCTTTCGGCAATGAGAAAACAACCGCCTTTACACTTCCATTTTATGCTCCGACAGCCGGAATAAGCTCCAGCACATCAGTTCTTTGTGAAGGAGGTGTGGTTCAGTTTTTTGATGCTTCTACCGGTGGTGCTACCTCCTGGAACTGGACTTTTGAAGGTGGCGACCCTCCGACAAGCACAGATAAAAACCCGGAAGTTGCATATTACAGCCAGGGGGATTACGATGTTACTCTTGAGGTCTCTAACGACTACGGAACAGATGAAATTACAATTGAGGATTACATTTCGGTTTATTCCCTCTCCTACGGTAACAGAACTCTCGAATTTAACGGTATTGACAACTACGTTGAAGCAGCCGATGAAAGTGCCTTTGACATTCAGGATGAGATAACCCTTGAATGCTGGTTTAAACCGGCCTCCTTAAATGGCACACAGGGACTTATGTCGAAAAATTACGGGAATAATGCTCACCCCTACCAGGTAAGACTTAACGGTAATGAAATTGTTTTCGGATTTTACAGCAATTCAATAGGCTGGCAGCCAATCGAGACAAACGGAGCCAATCTAACAACAGATCAATGGTATCACGTGGCTGCTATTTACAATATGAGCACAATGAAGATTTATGTCAATGGCGTTCAAAAGGCTACTGCAAATAAAAATTTCCAGATACCTCAAAATAATCAACCCTTTGAAATTGCACGTACGAATGATATAAACTATAAATATTTTGACGGCAAAATAGATGAAGTACGTGTCTGGAACAGGGCTTTATCAGCCAGCGAAGTAGCTGAAAATATGTGTACCAACTATACAGGCACTACAGACACAACTCTGATAGCTTATTATAAATTTAATGAATGTGGCGGGACTCTTCTGACTGACGTTATTGGTGGGCACGACGGACTTCTCAAAAATATGATTGGATTTGAATGGTACGATTCTGATGCCTGCGATTCATATTCTATTACCTTTAATGTTACAGAAGAAAATGGCGGTGCATTTATTGAGGGTGCTGCAATCAATCTCAATGGTTCAACCAAATTTACAAATGCTCAGGGACAGGTTGTCTTTGAGGGCTATGAACCGGGATTTTACGATTATATCGTATCAAAGAATGCATACTGGGATGTCAGCGGTAATTTTGAATTAGCAGATGAAGATGTCACAATAGATATCACAATGACTGACCAGCCTGTTTATAATGTAACTTTTATAGTTTCTGAAGACCCGTCAGGGACACCAATAGAAGATGCTGTAGTTGATCTTGACGGAAGCATCAACTTAACAAATTCTAACGGTGAGGTGACTTTTGAAAGTATTGAGGCAGGAACATATACCTGGACAGTGTCGAAAGAGGGATTTGTAACCCAGGCAGGCAACTGCGAGGTTATTGACGATGATATTACCGTAGAAGTTTCAGTATTAATTGTATCTGTAGAAGAGCAGCTGAAAAATGAAGTTAAGGTTTATCCAAATCCCTCCAACGGAAAATTATATGTCAGTGTTTTGGATAATGATGCAGAAAAAATAAATGTTTCAGTAACAGACCTTACCGGACGCAAAATTTACA
>JAOZOC010000747.1 GCA_029933495.1 Bacteroidales bacterium | reverse complement strand
AGAATTATTTTGAAATCCCTGAAAAGGGAATACCCACTATTAATGGCCGAAAGGAGAGTTGTATGTTTTGCCACATTGATGTGGAAGGTTTCTCTCCGGCACATAATCCTAAGGCAATTGGCTGCGTGTCGTGCCATAGCGGAGATTCTTTTTCAGCAGACAAAGACAGAGCACACAGGAATATGACGGTGATTCCCGGGAATCTTTCCGATTCAAAAAGAAGTTGCGGCACAACCAATTGTCACCCCGACATTACAGAACGAGTTGACCGTGCTTTGATGAACACATTAAGTGGTATGATTACAGTTGACCGTTTTGTTTTTGGCGAATCGGATTCACTTTCAATATTGAATGATGTCCATCATCTTGGAAACTCCGCAGCCGATGAGCATCTTAAAAATCTTTGTGTTATCTGCCATCTTGGAAACCCTAAAACCGAGACCGGCCCTATAACTGAACTTTCAAGAGGCGGAGGTTGTAATGCCTGCCATCTGAACTATAATGAAAAAGCCATGTTATCACACTCGCTGTATCAAAAAAATAATGGAACAGATACTGCCAATCAAAAAATTCATCCATCACTGACTTTACAAGTTACAAATGACCATTGCTTTGGATGCCACAGCAGGTCTGGCAGGATTTCAACAAATTATGAAGGCTGGCACGAAACACAATTAACAGCAGGTGATATTTCTGATAGTTCCGGTTTCCGGGTATTGGAAGATGAAAGGGTTTTTACACATCTTAGTGAGGATGTGCATCACAAGGCTGGTCTTGATTGTATCGACTGTCATAACTCCTATGAAGTTATGGGAGATGGTAAATTGTATGCCCACGAAGAACAGCAGGTAAAAATCAAATGTGAGGACTGCCATTTTGATAAATTGCCGGAGACAATGGAATTCAGTGAGCTTGATAATGAGTCTAAATTGATTTTCAGCCTGAAAGGATGGGACTCTGAAGGCAGGCGGTTTATTAAGGGAGGTGAGTCCGGAATAGCTCTGGTAAATACTTTTGTTAATGATTTGGATTCGGCATTTATGATTGGAAAAAATTCTGGAATTATTTTCAAGCTTAATGCACCTTCTGAAAAGTGTACTCATAATGGTGTACATGAGGATGTGAGTTGCAGTGCCTGCCACACGGCCTGGGCACCGCGTTGCATAGGATGTCATAATGTTTATGAACCTGAAACCGAAGGATATGATATGTTTACGAACAGATTTAAGAAGGGAACCTGGGTTGAATATACAGGTGAATATCTGGCGATGGCTCCAACCTTAGGTGTTTTTAATGATGATTCCGGGAGAAACATCAAACCTGCTGTTCCGGGAATGATAATGACAATTGACAGAGGTAGTTATGAAAATCTGAAAGAAGGAGAACCTCTTCTGTTTCATCGATTGTATGCTCCTGCCGAACCGCATACCATTATTAAAGAGGGTAGAAGTTGCAAATCCTGTCATAACGATCCTGTAGCTTTAGGATATGGTGAAGGTAAATTGGATTATTTAATTAGTAACCAAAAGGGGCAGTGGGTCTTTAATTCCAAATATGAAAGCAATCAGATTGACGGATTGCCGGAAGATGCCTGGATACCATTTGATTTTTCTGATAATGCAGAATTATACAAAGAAATTTTCTCTCACTCAACACGTGATAACTTCCGTCCTTTCACAATTGAAGAGCAAAAACGAATGCT
>JAOZOC010000182.1 GCA_029933495.1 Bacteroidales bacterium | reverse complement strand
ACGAAATGTAAGTACTGATATTCTGATTTTGTGTTAACAACGGAAAATCAAAGCATAAAACTCAAAATCCAAAACAATGTCAAATTTTCAAATGTTTAATGTTAAAAACAGGAACAAAAGAGCAGTTTTGTATAACCTTTCAACCCGTTTTGAATTTTAGCATTTCTATTTTGAATTTGTTTTGAGCTTTGTGTTTTGAATTTTGGATTTGAATGGAAAACACCAAGTACCAATTCCAGAATAATATCAAATCCCCATTTTTTTTTTTTTGCTTTCCACAATATCTAAAAATATTACTTTTACCCATTCATTTTAAAATTGCTCTTAATCTCAAATTGAAAAAGAAAAAAGTATGAAAAAACTTTTCCTTGCAGGGCTGATAACCTGTTTTTCCGTAATTACCTATTCTCAGGCTGAATTCCCATCAAAAGACCTTGAAAACCCACATATGGTTGGACAAAATAAAGTTAAGCCACACACATTTTTTGTTCCGTTTGCAAATCCTCAGGCGGCCCTTTCGCAGTCGAATGAGGAATCGCCGTTTTACCTTTCATTAAACGGAACCTGGAAGTTTAACTGGGTCAGAAATCCGGCAGACAGGCCGGTTGATTTCTACAAACCGGAATATGATGTCAACAACTGGGATGACATTCCTGTTCCGTCAAACTGGGAACTGGAAGGCTACGGTATCCCGATATATGTGAACCAACCCTATGAATTCACACGGCATCCAAATCCGCCACACGTACCTCACGATTACAATCCGGTTGGCTCATACAGAAGGACTTTCACCATTCCCGGCGAATGGGACGGCAGAGAGGTTTTTATTCACTTTGGTGCTGTAAAATCAGCTTTCTACATTTGGGTTAACGGCAAGAAAGTGGGGTACAGTCAGGGGAGCAAAACCCCGGCGGAATGGGATATCACCAAATATCTGAAAAAAGGAGAAAACTATGTTGCCTTGCAGGTCTTTCGCTGGTCTGACGGCACATACCTTGAGTGTCAGGATTTCTGGCGGATAAGCGGAATCGAAAGGGATGTCTTTTTGTATTCCACTCCAAAAACTTACATTCAGGACTTTTTTGCTCATACCGGACTTACAAATAATTACACAGACGGAGATTTAAAACTTGATATACAACTAAAAGATGTGCAACAATCCGCTGTTAAGAATAATATAATTGTTGACTTACTGGACTATTCAGGCAATTCTGTTTATCAGGATACAAAGCCTGTAATATTTTCAAAATCGGGAACCGGAAATATTCAATTTGAAAGTATTATCAACGATGTTAAACCCTGGACTGCCGAGACACCCAACCTTTACTCACTGCTTATTTCCATACAGCCGGAAAAAGGAGAAGTTATTGAGACCGTCAGGCACAAAATCGGGTTCAGAACTTCGGAAATTAAAAACGGACAACTGTTAATCAACGGTGTTGCAGTTCTTTTCAAAGGAGTTGACCGTCATGAACACGACCCCGTTACGGGCCACGTTGTCTCAAAAGAACTGATGCTGAAAGATATCATCCTGATGAAACAAAACAATATTAATACCGTCAGGACAAGTCACTATCCAAATGATCCTTACTGGTATGAACTGTGCGATAAGTACGGAATATATGTCATTGATGAAGCAAATATTGAATCGCATGGAATGGGCTACGGCAAGAGAAGTCTTGCAAAAAATCCCGAATGGGGTGATGCCCATCTCGACAGAGTCAGGCGTATGATTGAAAGGGATAAAAATCATCCTTCAGTAGTAATCTGGTCAATGGGAAATGAGGCAGGCGACGGGGTGAACTTCACAAAGTGCCGTAAATGGATTCATCAGCGCGACGCTTCAAGACCTGTGCATTATGAAAGAGCAGGGTTTGGCCCGAATACCGATATTTATTGCCCGATGTATCCTTCGGTAAATTATCTGAAAAGATACGCTTCAAAACCGCAGGAGAAACCGTTGATAATGTGCGAATATTCTCACGCAATGGGGAACAGTAACGGTAATTTTAAGGATTACTGGGACGTGATTGAACAGTATGACCAGCTTCAGGGTGGCTCCATCTGGGACTGGGTTGACCAGGGATTGCTAAAAAAAGACAAAAATGGTGTTGAGTATTTCGCTTATGGCGGTGATTTTGGGCCTGACACGGTTCCAAGTGACGGAAACTTCTGTCTTAACGGAATTGTATCGCCCGACCGCACTCCTCATCCGGCGATGACCGAAATAAAAAAATCATATCAGTACATAAGAACAAATTTACTTGACCCTTCGTCGGGAAGAATACAAATCGTAAATCTGCATGATTTCATTCCTTTGATGGATGTTGACCTCTTCTATGAACTAAAAGCTGATACCACAACACTCTTCAGCGGAAATATAAGCTCACCGGGAGTAAAACCCCACGACACGCTGAATTTCAGATTCCCTTTTTATCCGAACCTAAGGGTTAAAGAGGGTGTGAACTATTTTCTGAATATCAGCTACAAAACAAACAAGGAGACGGAATTGATTCCTGCCGGGTTTGAGGTTGCTTCCGAGCAGTTTCATCTTCCGTCCGTCAGGAAAACAGAACATTTCCTTACGGATAATTTCCAGTCTTTGAAAATAGCAGAAAATGAAGCAACAGTTGATATTATTGCACGTACTTTCCGGGTTACTTTCGACAGGCAGCTTGGCAAAATATCTTCTTTCAGATATTACGATAATGAGTTACTGAAAAAAGGCCCCAAAACAAATTTCTGGCGTGCTCCCACAGACAACGATTTCGGTAACGGAATGCCAACCCGCTGCAAAGTCTGGAAGGATGCATCACACTCAAAAGATGTTGAAAAATTCTCAGTTCAACAGATTGATAATGGTGAGGTTAAGGTTATTGTACAACGTAAGTATCCCAATACAAGAGCAATGACAGAGACAACATACAGGGTTTTTGGAAACGGAGATATTGAGGTTACCGAACATCTTATCCCTGAAAAGCCAAAGCCGCGAACAGGAAAATATCTTATTGATTCACCTTCGGATAAAGGCAAGATGATGAAATTTGCAAAGGAGGAGCCTGTATTTGTCGAAATCCCGTCTTTGGGGGATAAGGAACTTGAGGCATTTACATTACAGGTAAAATTCACGCCGGAAGAGTTCACCCGCAAAAACGGACTTTGGATAAATAAACTGTGGGCTCCCGGAAGGCTTCATCTTGAATTCAGAAGCGGAACGCTGTGCTTTTTCCAGGATGAAAGCGATTATCAGTACTTCGACTATAATTTTGAAACAGGAAAAAATTACGACCTTTCTCTTGTATTTGACTCGAAAGCGAAGTCACTTAAGCTTTATATTGACGGAAAGCTTGAAGAATCGAAAGAATTCGGCACTGTGGTGCCTTTAAATATTGAGGGAGTGAGTTATGCCGGCGGTTACGACCCGCAAGACAGATTCTTTCTCGGAACAATGGATGATTTTAAAATCTGGACAAAAGCATTGACAGATGATGAAATTAAATCGGGGAAAGCAGATAAAAAAGACCTGCTTGTCTATTACTCTTTCGATAGACAGACAGGGAAAACAATACCTGATATGACAGGACATTTCAATGGGAAATTAATTGAAAAAGAGCCGACCATTCCGGAATTACCAAGGTTTGGGATGGTTATGGAAGTTCCCGGCCGGTATTCAAACCTCACGTGGTTTGGCCGCGGCCCGGGAGAGAATTACTGGGACAGAAAATACGGTTCACCCGAAGGATTATACACAAGCACAACGGCAGACCAGTATTTCCCGTATTTGCGTCCGCAGGAAAACGGTTACAAAACGGATGTAAGCTGGCTGACTCTCACGGATGATGAGGGAAAAGGGATGATGATAACTGCCGATTCGTTAATCGGATTTTCAGCACTGAACTTTACTATTGAGGATTTTGACCCCGGAATAAAAAAGGCACAAAGGCATACGAACGATTTGAAACCAAAAGATTTCGTCACACTTACGGTTGACTATGCCCAGACGGGAGTCGGAGGCGACAATAGCTGGGGAGCAAGAGCCTATCCGCAATACACCCTGAAATATGGTGAATATAAATACACATACACCATCAGGCCGCTACGCGGGAATGAAAGAAATATTATTGAGCTGAGCAGAAAAAGGTTCAGGTAACAGGTTGATTCGGATTTCTGATTCTTGAAAAAATAAGATATTGAGGTTATTCTGTTCGGGATTGGCCTTGCCGCAGTTTCTCTGTTAAAATCCCGGACAGTTCAGATACGTTGTTCTATTTTTTCAAACTCTTTGCTTTATCCTCAATTTGCTTAATAAAGTCTTTTTCAACCTGTGTGATTCTATTCCTTATTTTCTTTTTATAAATTTCGTACTCAGTATGCGCTTTTTCAATTGCTTTTTGATAGCTGATTGTTCCAGAATGTTTCAAAATATCTTTATTCGTCATCTTCAGGAAGGAGTCTAATTGCTTAATCCAATCTGCCATATACATTGGCGTCTGGTCTAAGGCCTGTATTTCAGCGATTTCCAGGAATGCAGTTACCATTCTGTTCAATATGTTCAGTTCTTCTTCTGTAAGATAGTTTTTTGCAATTTCAACCTCTTTCTTAGTTGGTATCTCACCTTTGAAGTTGGTAAGCCCTATATTTTCTTTTGATGAATCAACCCTTCTATAAATGGTTTCTGCAGCAGTTTCTCCGTGACTTGCCCAATGCATTTTATTTTGTACTGTTTTGAAAAACATTATAGATTGCTCTGTATTTGGGTCATAGTCTATACTTGTGGCATAAATATCCAAAACCTTACGCCAAAACACTTTTTCCGATGAACGAATATCACGGATACGAGCCAGTAGCTCATCAAAATAGTTTCCGCCTCCTGCCTCTTTTAACAATTCATCGTTCATTGCAAAGCCTTTAATCAGGTACTCTTTGATTAGTGCGGTAGCCCATTTTCTGAAATGCACACCCCTGTGTGATTTCACTCTGTACCCGACAGATATGATTACATCGAGATTATAATAATTAGTCGGTTTGGTAGAAAAATCGGAAATTCCGATTTTTCTCATAGAAGCCTCTTTTTCTAACTCTTGCTCCTTATAAATATTTAAAATATGCTCATTAATTGTAGAACGAGATTTTTGAAAAAGCTCAGCTATTTGGTCTATATTAAGCCAAACAGTCTCATTTTCAAAATGGGTTTCTATTTTTACTTTGCCGTCTTCGGTCTGATATATTATGAGTTGGTTATTTTTCATTATATTTGCTATCAATTTATATTGCGTTAATTATCCTTTATACCTTTTCCAATACTGTAATAAAATCCAATGTCAATTGAAAAAGTCATTAATCTGTTTGTCCAGGCATTAGTATCAGAAGGTAATTCTTTGCGTAGCTGAAAAAGAAAATTGGGTCTTACTTTTAAACTGAATTTTTTAGTAAAATAATGCTTAAGACCTATACCAACATTTACACCCCAATAAAAATCATCAACTATGTCAACATCTGTAAATCTTGTTAACGGCTGTGTTGAAATTACAGTTGTGTCAGGCTGGTAATCATCAGGAATTGAAGTGTTCTCCTGTTGTTGTGAATAGATGTATCCAACCCAAATGCCAGCCCCGCAAAAAAAACCGGTTTTTTTTACACTAAATATGTAATCTGCATTTAGAGGAAGCATTACACCTTTTGCTCTCCAGTAAACATCAAAAGTTCCAAGTCCTCCTTCTGGGTGGTCGGGAGAAGTAATCTCGACTTCAAATTTCGCCCCTTGTGTAAAATGTATTATTCCTGATGAAAACAAAACTTTCTTTAGTTTGTATTCCACCGAAACACCAAAATTAAAAGGGTATATGTATTTAAATCCGACAGAGTGCCCTTCTGTATTTATTGTTGAAAAAGAAGGAATTGCCAATAAACCAAAATCAAGGTGAGTTTTTTGTGCCTGTATTGCGATTGTCGTAATAAAAGTAAAAATCAATATCAGAGATGCTTGTTTTCGTTTCATAAGTGTAAACTTTACTTTTTAGATTTATAATCCAGGTTTGGATATTTGCCTTCAAAAGTAAGAATATTTATGCGAAAACCGTATCATTTTTATAAAAATTGATGACAATTTAAATTCAATCCACATACAACAATAATTAGATCAAGCTTAAAATATGGATATTTGTGGTACACCATATCTTATATATATTGGAGAATCTGTTAGAATTGATATATATTTGCAAACCCAACATTAGTTCTTTTTTTGCGATATATTTTTTTCAAAAAATATATTTAGTTGGAATTACCGGAAATATATTAAAACAAAACAAACACAAAATGAAAAAGCTGTTATCAATTGTAATTATCTTCAGTGCAATGCTTGGTGCGTGCACACAGAAAACCGTTGAAAAAAGGGATATTGACATAATCCCGAAACCGGTTGAATTAATAAAAGGAGAAAGAAATTTCTTCCTTACAAATAAAACAACCCTTGTTTATCCCGATAATGAGGATATTGAAAGTGTTGCAGAATTTTTTGAAGACTGGATAGAAAAACCCACAGGTTTTGACCTGGAATCGGATGATGATGCCGGTGAGAATGAAAAAAATGCAATAATTTTCAAAATTTCAGATGATGAGAGGTTTGGGAATGAAGGATATTCGCTTGATGTTACAGAAAGGAACATCACCATAACAGCAGCAAAGCCTGCCGGACTTTTCTA
>JAOZOC010000181.1:5552-6744 GCA_029933495.1 Bacteroidales bacterium | reverse complement strand
TGCACCGGAAAACACAATGGCAAGTTTCAGAAAAGCTATTGAGTTTGGTGTTGATATGGTTGAGCTTGATGTTCATCTTACCAACGACGGGGTAGTTGTGGTGCACCACGACAATTCTCTCGACCGGACAACAAGCGGAAAAGGGGGAATAAAAAGCCATAAGTGGGACCATGTCAGGAAACTTGATGCCGGATCATCTTTTTCGTACTATTTTGAAAATGAAAAGGTTCCGTCACTTGAAGATGTAATAAAACTATGTAAGGATAAAACTGAAGTTTTGATTGAAATAAAGGATGGTGAAAATGTCTATCCTGAGATTGAAGACAGAATTATTGAGCTAATAAGAAAATATAATGCTGAGAAGTGGTGTATTGTGCAAAGTTTCAGAGATGATGTGATTTTCAGGATTCACAGAATCGCTCCCGACATCAGACTTCAGAAACTTCTTGTCAGGAAGCTTTGTTGTCTGCCAATAATACTTGATAGTGGGGTTTCCATTTTTTCATTCCAAAAATATCACTTTGTGGAGTCGTTTAACATCCTGTATAAATATGTAAATAATCAACTTATTGAGCAGGCTCATAAACACAATAAAAAAGTGATGGTCTGGACTGTAAATAAACCGGAAGATATTGCCAAAATGAAAGCCATCGGTGTTGACGGGATTATCAGTGATTTTCCTGACAGGTGTTTTTGGAAAGAAAATCCAAAACTCAAAGCACAAAAAACCAAATAAAACTCAAATTCAAAAATTATTAAATTCAAAACTGGACAATTTATAAAATATCTTTATTCTTGATTCTCCCTGTCTTGAATCTTGCTTCTATCCATCTTACATCTTACATCTTGATTCTGTTTATCTTATATCTTGATTCTATCCCACCGACATCATATCATCAAATCTTTTCTTCGGTGGTCGGGAGCCGACATTAACACCATCAACAAAATGCTCGACACAGGATTTTATCTCATTATGATAACCTCCTTCTAAAACTGCAAAAATATTTGGGAAAGCCCTGCGCCAGCGGAATCCGCATTCATAAAAGCCTTTAAACGAATAGTTCAGATTTAACAGACGATCTTTTTCATAGCCGTCAAAGCCTGCTGATAATGCAACAACATCCGGTTTAAATCTGTGTGCTGCTTCAATCGCCTTGTCAACCCTGTCGAGAAATTCTTTATCGCCACTGCC
>JAOZOC010000181.1:0-5452 GCA_029933495.1 Bacteroidales bacterium | reverse complement strand
CCTCCAACCTGTAAGCACCTTCTGCCTCGCTCCTTATATTATGGTTCAGGAAAAAACTGTTGAATAAGATGTTCATTCCAGTGAAATTATATATTAAAATCCATTCGATTTAAGCGACTACATAAGTCTCGCCAAAATTAGACAATATATTTAAATGTTAATAAAAAAACAGCCGTGATTTTCTTTGGTTAACAAATTGTTTTTTAGTAAATTTGAGCAGTTTTTTCAAAACAGATTTATGACAATGAAAACAGTTGACACATCCAAATTATCCAATGATGAATGCTGGGGAATCCAGATAAACGGATTAACTCATTGCAGTAAAATCAATTGCAAATGGCAGGGACTGACAGCCTGCCTTGGCAGAAACATCATTAAAACAGGCAGAAATTCAAAGGGTTACAGAATTGGGAATGATGGGATTTTGAATTGATGAGTTGGGCTAAAGCCCTTTTCTCTCTTGCTATCAATGTCCACCACATAAATGTGGTGGCTATTGATTTGCAAAGCAATTATAATTCCCCAACAAAAGACTATTGATATGATTGCCACAAAAAACAAATTTCCAATAATTTCATGAAAACAATATAAATAGGAACGGCATTTATGCCGTTTACCAATTGATTACAGGGAAAAGGGCTTTAGCCCAAATATATAACACATAAAAAACATCCGGCGGAATCTCCACCGGATGCATTCTTAAAAATCAATAAAATCAGCGTTTATAAATGAGTCTCCAATTTGACAATCAGAAACAATAATAAGGGCTTTTGGGTTGGCCTTATTAAAAGACTAAATCTCTTTTTTCAGGAATTGTATTCTCTCGAACTTACTACCGCAAGTCCCGTCCTTGCATACATTTCCCCTGAACTCGGAAACTGCATTATACTTATGTTTCTTCATCCATTTTTCAAGATCAAATAAAATTGTATCGATATAGCTCAATCCGTTATTAAACAATGTTGAACAAATTTGAACAGCATAAGCACCAGCAAGCAATTGTTTTACAACTCCGGTGTAATCATGTATTCCTGTTCCGGCAGCAAGATGGCAATTCAGCTTGTCGGCAAGAAGAGCAACCCATCTCAATGACTTGGTCACCTCCTCCGGTCCGCTGAGGATATTCTCACGAACAACCTTTTCTTCTTCAATGTCAATATCAGGACGGTAATACCTGTTGAACAGTACAAGTCCGTCGGCACCGGCTTCATCCAGACGGTGTGTCATCTGCATCAGGTTTGTGAAATATGTACCCAGCTTCACTGCAACCGGAATATTGACATGCTTTTTTACCTCCTCAACAATGTCTATGTACTGATCTTCTATCTCTTTGCAGGAGATATATTTATCGAACGGAAATATTGCAATATTCAACTCAATGCCATCGGCTCCGGCATCCTCAAGTTTTTTGGCAAACTGTGGCCATTCATAGGAAGTAACACAGTTGATACTTGAGATAATCGGAATATCGGTATAAGCTTTTGCCTCCTTAATAAGCTCAAGGCTTTGTTTTAACCCGAACTCTTTAGCATGCTTGTTTATGAATTCAATAGCTTCGGGAAACCAGAAATACTTCATATCCTGATCCATAAGCCGCGAAGAATCGGCAAGCAGTTGCTCCTCGAACAGTGACTTCAAAACGATTGCACCTGCACCTACATCAGCACACTTTTTAATATTATCTATATTACCGGTAAGTTTCGAGCTACTAACAATTATGGGGTTTTTAAGCTTCAGTCCCATATATTCTGTTGAAAGATCCATAATAATTCTTTATTTTTGATTAACAAACTTCTTTAGATTCAAATGATTTAAAACTTTTTATTAGTTCTTCAGGATTTTGCAATTTTATCTTCATCTCCTCAATTGCATTTTCAAGATTTCCGACTGCCTTTTCAGTTAGCCCTTCCATGAATGCCCACTCATAACCTTTAATATGTAAAAGGTAAGTCGGAGGAATACGGTTGTAGATATCCTTACATAATTGAACAATATATCCGGAAGAAGCTGCATGAGTTGTAAAAGCTACTTTTGTGTCAGCATCAACCTGTGTTAATATAAAATCCTCAATTTCTTCTACTGAAGCATCGGCAAAAATCACCAGGTCTTTGTCAGAAATTGCAGCAGCATCTTCAATATTCAATTGATAATTACTATCGAATTCAAAACCTTCAAGACCCAGGTCATTAACCCATTGTTCCATCTTTTCCACAAAGGCATTCCCCAGACCGTCGTCCTGACGGCCAGGGTTACCAAATCCATAAATCAGTATTTTATGAGGAATTTTCAATTTTACCTTCTTTTTTTATCAATGATATTATTATTATTGTCAACAAGAACTATTTCAAGAGGCATTCTGCCCATTGCGTGTGTTGCACAACTCAGGCAAGGGTCATAAGCTCTGATAGCTACCTCAACTGCGTTCATCATCCCTTCAGTGATTATTTGCTGCCCTTGCATATACTGTTTTGCAGTATGATTAACAGCAATATTCATTGGTTCGTTATTACTTGTTGTTGAAACGATGAGGTTAGCCATTGTAAGCTGGTCGTGTTCATTTATTCCATAATGATGAAAAAGTGTTCCCCTTGGAGCTTCAATAACACCAACTCCTTCCGACCTCTTCTCTCCTTTAGTTACAAGCTCGCCTTTCATAAGATCAGGATCATTAATAAGGTCTTTCATCATCTCGGCCGAGTGCAATACTTCAATAAGACGTGCCCAGTGGTAGTGCATCGTCATATTATTCGGCTTTCCATTTGTATATGCTTTGAACTCTTCAAATTCTTTCTGAGCCAGAGGAGACGGTATAAAGTCACAGGTATTCAGACGTGCCAATGGCCCGACTCTGTACCAACCCTTTTCTTTTCCAAACTCAGTCAAATAAGGAAACTTCATATAGCTCCAGTTCCTGACTTCTTCTCCAATATATTCAAGGTAATCCTGATAATCAACATCGTGAAGGATTTTCTTACCATCGGAATCAACTGCCCTAAGTACTCCGTGGTACAGATCAAGAGCTCCGTCCTTTCTAACCAGGCTTAAGTGGCTCGATGGAAAGGCAGCAAAATTGTCGATAAAATCTTTATTCTCTTTCTGATAACCTTTCAGGAATGCAAGAGCATCCTGTGACCAGGATATCATTTTATCAATATTCAGCGGATCCGGGCCGTTTAGAAAACTGTCCTTTTCTTCCTGCGTCAGATGTTTGTTTATTCCACCCGGAATGGCACCTGTTCCGTGAATTTTCTTTCCGGCAGTAGCTTTGATAATCTCCTGTCCGAATTTCCGCATCATTACTCCCTGAACTGCAAGATCCGGGAATTTCTTAGCTACTCCGATAATATTTCTTATTGCGGGGTCACTATCAATACCAAAAAGAAGGTCGGGCGAAACAAGATGAAAGAAATGCAATACATGCGACTGGAACATTTGTCCGTAATGCATTAATCTTCTCATTTTTTCTCCGGTTGGAGTTAGTCCGTCGCCAGTGCCGGCACCAACAATCACATCAAGTGCTTTGGCAGCAGCAAGATGGTGGCTAACCGGGCAAATACCGCAAAGACGTTGCACAAGAACAGGAGCTTCCCAATAGGGCCTTCCCTGTACAAATCGCTCGAATCCTCTGAATTCTACAATGTGAAGTCTGCTCTGCGAAATATTTCCTTCATCATCTATATGTATGGTAACTTTTCCGTGTCCTTCAACTCTGGTTACCGGTTCTATTGTTATTTTCTTTGACATAGTTGCTGTTTTTTATAATTAATCAAATTTTACAACTTCATAAGGTAATTTCAATTCGTCACCTGTTACAAGTGCTACAAGTGCATTCCAGATGAGGTCAGCCCGCGGGGGACAACCCGGAAGATAATAGTCTATCTTCACAACCTCATGACAAGGATATACTTTATTTAGCAGAATTGGTAATTCTTCATCGTTTGGCATTATTCCGTCAGGATTGTGTCCCTTTGTTGACGGCCCGTCAAGATAAGCTTCCCTAAGGCACTCCTCAATGGGAATATTATTTCTCATAGCCGGCAATCCGCCCATTATTGCACATTCGCCAAGAGATATAAGAATTTTGCAGTTTTTTCTAAAGTCCTTCAGGACATGAACATTTTCGCTGTTACAGCATCCTCCTTCGATGATTCCTATATCACACATCTTTGTGAATTCTTTTATATCATCTATTGGGCTTTTATTAAATTCAACGAGATCAAATAAATCCAAAATACGCTCGTCTACGTCGAGTATTGACATATGGCATCCGAAACAGCCAGCGAGTGATGTTGTTGCTACAATAGGTTTACTCATTATACTTTCCTCCTAATTAAATTATTACTGATTCTTCAATATCACTTCCAATAGGTTTTTTGTCATACTTTCTGCTTCCTATAGGAGTGTAATAACCTCTCTCTTTTTTCAGGATGCTACCCACAGGACAGTTATCCATTGCCTTCGTGGCTTCTTCATCTGTCATTTGTGCTGCAAGTTCGTGATCAATATTTATCATCGCATTATGCCCTCTGCCTTTTATTGCAAATATGCTTTTGCCATCTTTTGATTTTATTGACCTGACACACCTTTTGCATAAAATACACCTGTTTCTGTCAATGTACAGTTTTGTTGATTCGGCATCCACCTCCTTAGGCTCAAAAGCGTATGGAAATCTTGGAACAAGCATTGTAAATTTATATCCCAGAGCCTGCAATTCGCAGCAGCCGCTCTTTTCACATGCCGGACAATAATGATTTCCCGACACAAAAAGTGTTTCTACAATTATCTTTCTGAGTTCCAGAATGTCCTGTGTGCTGTTTTCGACCTCCATTCCATCAGCTACAGGGGTTGTACAGGCGGTCATATATCTGCCGTTTATCTTGACATTGCAAATACGGCAGGAACCGGCAGGTTTGATACCTTCGAGGTGGCAGAGGGTCGGAATATAAACCCCATTTTGTTTTGCTGCATCTACCAGGTTTAATCCCTCATCTGCAACGCACTCTTTGCCATCTATTTTAAATTTTACTATATCGCTCATTTTGATATGTTTAATTTGTTTTCAATTTTCTATTTTCAAAACCTTTAGCTATGCTTCAGGAAAACGTCCTACAGCTCTTGCTGATTCAATTATAGCTGAGTTAAGATCGAATTCTGTATCAAAATCTTTTCCTTTCTCTATTTTTGCTTCATACTCAAGCCTGAAGTTTTCAATACTTGTCAGAATCGGATTCGCAGCCGACTGTCCAAGTCCGCAACGGTTGGCAATCTTCATCTGTTTTCCCCAGTGTACAATTTCATCAAGGTCGCTGGCCACACCTTTACCGTCAATTATCTTTTTAAGTTTATTCCGCAGAATAACAGTAAGATAGCGGCAGGGCGCACACGAACCACAGGATTCATCAATAAAGAACTCCATAAAGTTCATAACCACATCAAGAATGCTTTTATCCTC
>JAOZOC010000180.1 GCA_029933495.1 Bacteroidales bacterium | reverse complement strand
ACAACACCTTCCTGAGTTTCTTCCTTACCGGCAAGAAAGGCAGAGATTTGTTAAGCACCCTGAACAGAAAAAATATTACTATGGCAATCAACAAAAAGAGATAAATCTCCCCACGCGATAATTCCCAAAAATCAGTTGTCATATTTTACTAATTAGTTGTTCCAATGTAATTATTTCAGTATTGTTAATTTTTTTTATCACCAACAGGTCAGAATCACCAGTTACTAAAAAATCTGCATTGCTGTCAATGGCTAAATCCAATAAGAAATTATCTTTATTATCCCTACATAATTCAACTTTTGAAGTAACGTTTACCATTTCACCATAAGAATCAAATAAACTGAGTAATTCCTCAATATCTGATTTGGAAAAATACTTTTGAAATTTTGGCCTGAAAGCAACGTCAATAAATTCACCCATCAATTCTTCGGAAAAAACCAAATTAATATCTCCATTTTCAATGTATGAATCAAGGAAGCTTAGTTTTTTTGAAATCAAAAAACTAATCCATAAGTTTGTGTCAAATATTACTCTTTTAATCATCGTATCGTGATTTCCTCACAACTTCAACCTCTTTTGAAATCTCCGATAGTGAAAGTGCTGAGTCGGACTTACTTCTCAACTTCATAAGAAGATTCATAAAACTTAGACTTTCATTTTCACCTTTAATTTTTATCAAATCCATATCAGCAAGATTTTTCAGTAGCACTTTTGCTTTTGGATTTAATATCTCTATTCTCATTGAATCCATAATAAACAGTTTTTTACAAAGATATAAAAAAAAAAGTCAATCCCCTACAAAATCCCCTTTGAAACAAAGAACTCAATCAGATAAGGATAAACAGCCCTGTCAATATCATAAAGCCCGCTGTTACGGTTCCTGACAATTATCCCTGCCCTCTCCATATTCTTCAATTTCTTTATAAGCTCACCCCAATTTCTGTTGTTGCGACTTCCGTTCTTATCAAGCTGTAATATTCCCGATAGTCTCCTTACCGACAAAGCTCCGTGTAAAACCATCTGCACAAGAATTACATACCAACCGGTTTCCATCATTTCAAAATTTTGAATATCAGGATGTTTCGGATGGTTAATAAGAATATAATTATCCTTAACATCCTCCACATTGACAATCCAGGAGTACATCATATCTCCCACATTCCCATTTGTTAGTGTAAAATATCTTGAAAACAATTTCGCATAATCCCAGTTCCCCGGAATGGGATTCTTTTTGTCGGCAAACCTCAACTTATAACTACCCGAATTATGTCTTATCATAACAGCCTCCTGCAGCTCTTCAGCATTTAACGGCTTAAGTCTGATAATATTCAAAAAGTAATTCTCTACATTTCTTACCTTCGACAATACTTCATAAGTAAAACCATTCATTGTAACAATAAACAGATGCCTGTTACCGAATTTTGAAATCAGCCTCACCAATTCATCAATAGCCTCCAGTCCGTTGATACTACGCTCAAAGAAAAACTCAAGATTATCGAAAACGATTACCGATTTCTCAGGCAATTTAGCAAGGATAACATCGGTATGCTCTTCCGACTCAAAAGTATCAGACAATATTTTCCTGAACATCTTTTTATCAGGATTTCCCTCAACCGGTGGAATGACATAATATACCTTAGATTCATCAAGAAAATCGTGAATGATTTTCTGAACAAAGAAAGTCTTGCCTGACCTTCTGTCGCCGGTAATCATAATTCCACCCTGATACCCTTCATTAAAACGCCGGATTGAACGTTCAGCCCTTTCCAGTTCAGACTTTCGTCCACCCCAGAACTCGAATAGATTCGACTGACTGTTAAGATAGAGCTGGCGGTAATAGAATGGTATTTTATCCATTTTTCCCGGTCTTATTTTTATCTTTTCAATCATATTAAGCATATCGTCCAAACCGCTCCCTGACGAACCTTCCTCTAACAGTTTACCAGCGTGAATCACACCTGAACTTTGTCTGTACCATATTTGCCCCACAAGATGATTAAAATATCTTTTTATCTTTAAACCGGTCTCCTTAATGACATTCAAATGCTTTTTCGTCTCTTCGCTCCACACATAATGCTTCAGATTGCTTGTTTTACTTGTAAATGCTGTTATTGAAAAGACATCCTCAAGTTTTTGTAATTGCGGATAAAAAACATCCCCAACCTGCTTCAGAAGCTGTTCCGCCTCTTTCTCAATTTCGATCAACCGTTCGGATTGCTCCCTGATAAGTTCTACGGCATCAATATCCGCATCATCACCATCAGCATTGAAAGAGACGGAGCTGATAACCTCTTTCAAAGCAACATCAAGCTCCCTTACTTTTTCACCTACCGGTCTGAGCGAATCATACAACGGCTCAATACATTTTATCTGAACCAGGTAATTAAGAAGCTGAGAAGCTGATATATTAAACGTTTTCAGGTAATCAAACTGCAGGTTTTCAAAATCATAAAACGACTCTTTCTGTATTATCTCAATCGTTTCCGGAAAATTTCTGACTGACTGCTGTATCTTACGTCCTGTCTCATTCAGCGAATCACGAAAAAAGATCTGCAGGTCGTCACGATTCCCAAACTTCTCTATAAATTCTGACAAATCATCACTTTCCCATTTTCCCTTCTCATTTAGATTCGACAATACTTCACGCAATTCTTTTACGTTATTGATAAATTTGCTTTCGTAAACGCTATCAAATCTTCTCCACAGGTTTATATAAACGGTTCCTATTTTTGATTTGACCGACATTAGCCAGGCCTCAAGATATGCATAACCATATAGCAGCGACTGGCTTCTTAGCCAATTCTGAGGAAGAGTCTCCAGGCCATCACGAAGTTCTGTTACTACTTTTCTTCCAATTTGATTTTTAATTAAACCATTTGTATCCGGTTGCGCCAGTTTATCACTAATTTCCCGGATTATATCATAAATATCCTTTTTCAAGGATGATGACAAAGCCGCAAAAGATTCTACATTACTCTTATTTATCTTTTCAAAAAGTGCATTTACCTTTTTCCGTTCCTCCCTGACCGTCTTTAGAGTCAGATTCTGCTCCGACAACTGCATTCCAAAACCGCTGAAACAGTCTGCAACAAACCGTGTGTATTCCCGGGCAGAAGTTATGTTACGGAATCCGGTAAGTCCGAATCCGGTGAGCATACCAAACAATTCGGTATAAGCCTTTCCCGGAAAATAAGACTGTATGAGTCTGCGATATTTTATCTTATACCTGACCTTTTCGCCGGCAAAGAGTTTTTTAATCCGCATCTGCATATAAAACAGCCTGAAAGAAAAACTTTTATTATCATAATCTTTAATTGATTTCACATCAATCTCCCTGATAAGTTTATCAGGAAGGTCAGACAAAATATCGGTTAAGCCGCTAAGGTATGCTTCTATTCCGGTTTGAAGTACTTTACTGTGATAATCCGATTCGTTGTTAATTATACTTTGCAGCTGTTTTCTGTATTTTACAATATAGTTCTGCAACAATTTCAGAATACTGCTATTGTTAACAACTTCGTTATTATCCAGCTTCGATTCCAAAGTATCAAAGCTTTCACTAACAGGCTTTTTAAGCGAATCGAAAAAACCGGCATACCATTCCCCAGACTTTTTCAGGAGTTCATTATCTACATTTTCAAGCAGTTCATCAAATCTTACCTTTAATGATTTCAGTGCAAAAGCAGATTCAGATTCCTGCGGATAAACGATTTCCGGGATTGCCTCTTTTTCCTTTGAAATTAAATCCAGATTTTTATCAAAGTTCTCACTGCCCGACTCGGTTTTATCAAGGGCTGCCACATTATATTCCTTAAAAAAGGATGATGATTTGATTAGGAGAACTGTTCCAATATTTTTACATAGTTTATTTGTCCTTTCGATAAAATCTTTCTCTTTACCTTCCTGTACATCAGGGATACCAAGGATAACGAGGTCGGATTCACGTGATTCGGACTCTATTATCTCATAAAACGGACGGTTAACAATCTCATTATTAATCACCAGCACCTCCCCTCTTATCCTCAGGTCGTCAAGCATAGCCTCGGCCTCCTTCTGTATCCTTGACTTTTCATCATTCTTTCTGTTTACAATGAGAAGCCTAATAACCGAATCGCGCCAGTTCTCCGAAAGCCAGATGAACTTAACGAGGGAAAGGGCGAACTTTCCGTTGTTACCTCTGCCGCGCCACCAGATATCAATCTTCTTTCTCTTACCAAATCCAATCCTGAAATCGTAATCCATCATCAGGATGTTCAGGTCGAGATCGGTCAGAGTCCTGACTATCTGAGCAAACCTCACAGGTTCTTTACTTTGTTTTTCCCAGTTTAGGAGAACGGTATTAGGTTCAATGCCCGAAAAGCCATAAGTGCGTGATATCAGCTCCACACCTTCGTAATAGTCTTTGCACTCCTGCTTACGTGTAAAAATGCCCTTGTATTTACGACTGTCGTCAGTCTGTAAGGATTGCTTATGTTTTGGAAAAAGCACATCAGCCTTTTCATTTTCTATCAGATCAAAATTTGACAGCATTCCAAGACGTCCAACCAGATCTTTACCAAATTCAATAAGGTGTGGCTTTGCTTCAGTATTACTGCTAAACAGCATTATATTAGGTTGCCAGTTACGCTCCTGTTGCTCCTTACTGTCCATCTCGTGCAAGGATGACCGTATCACCGACTGCCATACACTACGCCAGACATCGCCAAAATCGAGTTCAAGGACTTTCTTTTTCAGGAAAAAATAGATGCCGAACATTATGATCAAGGAAAGCATCATTGCTATGGTATCAATCTTGAACATTATGCTGAAGCTGGCAACGAAGCCGATAATACCAACCCATTTGGATATTCTGAATGACGGCCTGAAGTCAGAGCTGGCCCACTTTTCAAGAGCAAAAGCTAAATTTATAAAACCGTATGCAGCAATGTAAAACATTGAGACAATACCAGCAATTATATCCAGCTCGCCAATAAGAATTCCTGCTTCAGCAAGCAAAAAAGTAAAAATAAGCGCATTACGCGGTTCATTATTAATGCCATAGCCTTTGCCAAGAAATTTGGGAGTAATTTTATCCTTCGAAATTGCCTGAATTATCCTGGGGCCGCCAAGGATACCACCAAGTGCAGAGCTAAGTGTTGCTCCCCATATTCCAGCCACAACAATAGGTGAGAACCAGGCAATTTTCATCAGGAAATTGTTATCGTTAAGCAGCATATCACGATCAACCAAAGTTGCAAATAGAATAGCCAAAACAACATATACCACAAATCCCACAATAATTGCAGACATTGTTCCAATAGGAATATTTTTCTTAGGGTCTTTCAAGTCGCCCGATAGAGCAACACCTGCAGTAAATCCGGTAACAGCCGGGAAAAAGATAGCAAACACATATTCCAGTGCTTTTCCTTCGGAAGGTTTCAGAGCTACTGTTGCTGGATGAAATTCAACATTCATAAAAACTCCGACAAAAACAGAAACCAGAGAGAGAGCAATTGCGCTCAGAATAACATATTGTGTTTTTATTGCAAAAGATGTACTGATAAAAGCAATCAGAACAAGAAACAACAAAACCACAGAACCAACAATACGATAACTGTCAACAGATGGCACAATACCCAGGAAGTCGCTTATCTCCTTTATTGATAGAAAGTTTTCAGTAAAACCAATGATATACAGCGAAATACTTAATGCTGTACCAATAAAAATTGTAATTCCTATGGAGCCTCCCATTGGAAGGCCGAGGCTTCTCGACAGGATATAATAAATACCTCCTGTTTTTATCTTCTTGTCAGTAGCTATTGACGATATGCTTAACCCCGTTGTAAGCGAAATTACATGGGCCATCACAATAATCCCTAAAGCTGCTATCAAACCCGCCTGACCAACAACCCAACCAAGACGCAAGTACATAATCACACCAAGAATGGTGAGAATAGAAGGTGTGAAGACACCTGAAAATGTACCGAATTTTTTTGGAGCAGGCATATAACTTACATTGTTTCAACTATTTACATCCTAATCAGCATCTACTGCAAATATACAAACAGACAGTAAAGATAATACTTTTGATTAAAAATGAAAGGCATCCATAACTATTGGGAGAGCATAAAAGGCCTTTAAATCTCCATAATCCTTAACTTAGAGAGATTTAATCTACTTTAACGTCTGACATTCTTCAAAGCTTCCTTTGTCGATAATTTCATTCAGTTCGGAAACTTCATTCTTAAATTTGCTTTTTTTACCGCAGTTATACATCTCGGTCAAAGGGTCTTTATCAAGTATCATATCATACAGCTGACCGGCAGTAAAAACCCGCTGCATTTTCGTGAATTTCTCATAAGAAATATTCAAAAAAGCAACATTTTGGTCAATGCCACGATTATCAAGAAGATAGCCATTGTGCAGATGGGTTGGTAAGGCCAGCTCATCTCCTTTATACAAATCTCTTGCACCGGGATAGCTAACAATCTTTGATTTATCTTCAGAAAGGGTAACCGGTACCATATCATAATAATCAGCTTTTGTTTTGTAAATAATAACCGGCGGGCCAGTTACTGCCATTTTTCCTGTTGCTGCCATTTCATTTTCCCCCTTTGCCGTATTATCAGTTTTTTTTGATGATGAGCAGGATGTCATCATCCCAAAAATAAAAATTAATAATGCGATATAATAAAACTGTTTTCTCATGTTGTCGGTAATTTATTGTTTATAATAAAGTTTGTCACTGCTATCGCCACCTTGCTGCCTATCTGTTTCCGGTAAGTCATGCTTCTTC
>JAOZOC010000746.1 GCA_029933495.1 Bacteroidales bacterium | reverse complement strand
ATTTTATGGAACGAGTCGGTAACTTCCTGATAACAAAAAATAAAAAATGGATAGGATGGAGTGAAATCACTTACGGAGGAGTTCCCGACAGCGCAACAGTGATGTCCTGGCTTGGAGAAAGTTCAGCCGTTATAGCCGCACAGCAGGGACACGATGCTGTTCTGGCACCATACAGCGTTCTTTACCTTGATGCCCCAAATTCCAACGACCCCAACGAACCTCCTTCAATCGGTTATGCCCCGAATACTCTTGAGAAAATTTACTTTTATGATCCCATGCCTTCCGGCTTATCTCCCGAAGAGCAGCATTATATACTAGGGCCTCATTGTTGCCTGTGGACGGAGTACATTGCAGAAGAAGAACATGCTGAATATATGATACTGCCACGCATTTTTTCTCTTTCTGAAATTGGCTGGTATGGCAATGGAGATAATCTTGGTGATTTTGAAAGACGTATTTATCCTAAGTTTGAACGGCTTGACCTGATGGGATACAATTACAGACCTCTGGATTTCCCCGAAGGAATTCTTCCCGCTGAACTTGCCACCTGCGAAGATAGTGTTGTATTTAGTCTGAATATTCCCGGGAATTCATTTTACTGGAATGATGAGAATAATACAACCGGTAATGCCATAACTATTTACAACAGCGGTGTTTATAAATGTTACGTTGATTATCTGGGTGAGATAAAGCAGGTGACCTCAACCGTAACTTTCAAAGATGACATTACCGAGCCTGATGTGGACATTACAGGCTCAACCTGGGATGCAACCGGTAATGCAGATCTCTATTTATGGTATGACCTTGATAATAATCTGGTTTTTAAAGGTAATTCGTTCACTCCTCCGGCCGGTGCCAATCCTTATGATTATCAGATATCAGGGACAAACCTTGTTAATAAAAAGTCATCAGTTTATATAACAGGAGGGCCTGATTATTCAGAAATTGAAAACTCCGCTTTTTTAAACGGTACGGATGCCTTTACAATTGAGGGCTGGTTAAATATTCATCAATATTCAACGTGGGACAGGCTGTTTAGCAAAAGAGTCAGCAACACCCAGCGTATTTCGATCGAAATAGAAAACGGCAGATTGTATTTTGAAATAGGAAAGGGTTCAAATTCATATGGATACACAGCAGACATTATCAATCAGAATGAATGGCATCATTTTGCTTTCGTTTATAATGGTGTTGGAACAAATAATCAGGAAAGAATGCAGGTATATCTCGACGGTGAATTACTTTCACTTACATTCGCCGGCAATATACCTTCAACTACACCGACCAATACGATACCATTTACAATAGGCTCAGATGAGTTTAATCCCGAATTTGAATTTACAGAAATTTCGCTATGGGATATTGCTTTTTCTACAGAAGATGTTTTGCAAAATATGAATATGCAACTCTCAGGAGATGAAGATGGATTAGTCTATTATTTCAAAACAGAAGGTGACGATGAAGCACTTTTGAACTCCTGTATCAATAATAATTACAGCGCTACTATTGTCAACTTTAACACCTCAAACAGGAATCATGATTACACAAGTGTGATGCTTTACGGATGTGAAAGTCAGAAATGGAATGTGGGCGAAATTGTTATTGTGGAGGAGAATTATCAGGATATGAATCTGCAAATAGCACCAAATCCTAATAAAGGGCACTTTTCCTGTTCATTTCGCATTCCAGAAGCAAATAAAGCAGTTGTAACTATTTATAATAA
>JAOZOC010000745.1 GCA_029933495.1 Bacteroidales bacterium | reverse complement strand
ATACCCCCTGAAAACCACCGTTTTTTTTTCGAAGGAAAGAAAATCTGATTATTAACTTTTTTCTATCAGATGTATTTTTTAATAAAATTTTGAGTACTTTTAGGCGTCTATTTTGATATGCTTCTTTTGTAAACTTTAAAACTGATTGTTATGAACAGTTACAAACCCTATTCTTATCTTTACAAAAAGACTTCTGAGCCGGCAAAACTAACATCATGCTTTGTCGTAATGGTTCCGGCAGGAAAGAAAATAACTTTGCGTGCAGGCGACCCGTCAACCAACGGAAGTGAAACCAAAATACGGTATGATATCTCAGCAGACTCTTCACAACACAGCAGTCGTCAGGAGGAGCTTGAACACGAATTTGCCTGGGACGGTAATTCGCATGATGTGGTTGTTGAGATTGTTTCAGGAGGTAATATTGCTGGCCAGTCTACAATTTCCTCATCCCAAGCTGAAGAAATTTAGTAAACTAAACAAAATTATTTCAAAATTGAATAATATTAGATCATATCATTTATTGTTTTTGTTTATTTTTACTTTTGCATGCACAACCTTTGTCTTTTCAATGGATGAAAAGGGTATTGACAAAAGACTGAATAGTATATACCGAATACAACCCGATTCTGTTATGGTTGACTCTTTAATACAGTTTGGAAGGGGAATACGTAATAAATATCCCGAAAGAGCCATTGAAATATTTAATAAATGTGTTAATTTGTCGCAACAAAATGAATTAGACGGCAGATTTATTAACAGCTATATTCAAATCAGTTCTGTTTATATTATTCACCATAATTGGGATTCCGCACAATATTACTGTGATATTTCTATTCATTATGCAGATTCACTAAATCAAAGTTTTATTTTAGCAAATGCATATCGTATAAAAGCTATAATATATCGAAGATCAGGTTTTTATAACCAGTCTTTAAGCTATTTACAAAAGAGTATTCAGGTGCTTGGGGATAGGGATTCACTATTATTGGCTAAGATATTAAATTCACTTGGGCTATTTTATTTTACTCAAGGCCTTTATGATTCTGCAACATATTATTATTTAAAAGGGTATAATATTTTAAAATTAAAAAATCGGGAAGAAGATGCTATTCCTCAACTGATAAATATTGCTGATATTTTTTTGGACATGAAGGAATATGAAAAGGCAAAACATTTCTTATATGAATGCATTGATTTGTTAAATAGAAGAGAGGATGTTATTTATGTAAAATTTAATGCAGCCTTAATTTGCAGTAAATTAGGAGAAGCTTTTTATATTGAACAAAAATACGATTCTGCATTATATATGTTTAAAAAATGTGAATATAATTATAAAGAATTAAATAATAGAAATGAACTAATTGATATATATTCAAATATTGGGGGTGTTTACGGCGATTTGCAATTATTTGACAGCGCATCAAGATATTACAAGTTGGCAATAAAAACAGGAAAGGATATAAATCAGGTTAATAAATTAGGGAATACGTATAATAATCTTGCAGTTATTAATATGAGATTAGGAGAACTTGATGCTGCTCTTAAAAATCTTAAATTAGCAATGTTTTATCATCGCGCAGGAGGAAATATGCCGGATATGCTTTTAACTATTAATAATATATATGAAACATATGAAATGAAAGAGGAGTACGAGAGTGCTTTCAAATATCTTAAAAAATATGAAACCTTGTCGGATTCTATTTTTAATATTAAAAAAGCAAAGGTGATAT
>JAOZOC010000179.1 GCA_029933495.1 Bacteroidales bacterium | reverse complement strand
AAGCTGCTTGAAAATCACCGTGAAGAAGTACATCACCATCACCAACATCGAGAAGTCCGTTAAGCGTGACATCGGTGTCAATTTCAAGCGAGCCACCTTTAGCTTTTGTGTTACCCTGGCCTGACGATTCTTTTGTTCCAGATGCAGGGCCATTTGATTTCTTGGCATTATAGACATATATTTCGCTTGATGAATTATCGGTAAATGCACCGTGAACCACCATCGTTTCGTTCTGCATTTCAAACTTATTGTTTGGGTTTATAGTAAATGAGCCGTTCACAACAATTGATTCCGTTGCACTATTATCGATATATGTTATTTGATTTGCATTTTTATCAATAACTATATTTCCGTAAGTGGCTGTCGGTTCGAAATTAGAAAGTCCACCTCCGGAAATTCCTTTGTAATAAATCGTGTTATTTATTGAGGCCGTAAATGAACAACCTGCATAAGGTATAATCCATCCGTAAATATTTGCAACTCCGTTGGTGAAATTACCTGTTGATCCGGAATAAAAGTAAACTCGGTCAGAATAGTCACTTCCATTTGTCAACACATCTGTCGGGTTATCCATTGTTAATGTTCCATAAACATCGCAAATGTGGGCAACCGTTAATTCATGACCATTAAGTTTCAATTCTCCGTTGGTAACGGTTAAGTTATTTGTTATTACGAAGTTACTGCTTAAAGAGATTGTATTATCTTTGCTGTCACCAATCGTTTTATCCACCCTGCCATCCGAAACAGTTTGCAATCCTGAATTTACCGAATTGCTTTTTGAACTTTTATCAATATTAATATTATAAAGTGTACAACCATTTGATTGGCTTAAATAACTATCCGTTCCGCCATAAAACTCAAATGTACCTGCTGTCGGGGTGAAATCGGCTCTGTTGCCTGAGAATCCTCTGGAAGTTCGTATAACTCCTCCCGTAATATTAGTGGTTAAGGTATATGAATTATTGGAAATAGTAATGCCACAAGATGTAAAGTCAAGAACTCCTCCGGTCATTTCAATTGTGGCATCTCCAGCAAATGGCCACCAGCTAACGGAACCGGTTACATTCATTGTGCCTCCGAATAAATGTAGTTCACCACTTAAATCGACATACGTTCCACTACCGGAATTTGTGAGGTTAATAGTTCCGCCTGCATTATTATAGAAAGCACCTTTTATTGCATTGTCCAGAAGGTCATTGGCAGTAAAACTTCCTGACAAAACATCTACAGCACCGGCAGTCCAGTCATAAGCAGCACAAACCACGTTGGCTCCATCCATTCTGAAAGCACCTCCGGCAGGTTTATTGACTTCAAGCTCATTGAATGTTTCATCCGTATAACAGTATTGATGATAATTGCCACCGTCAAATATTACTCGTCCTGTTGCTTCGTCAAAACCGGCAGCACCAACATTATTTGTCCAGTTACCTGCGATATAAATATCGTAAACTGTTGATGATCCGCTTGCACTTCTACAACTTAATGTACCTGAGCTTATATACAGAGAGCCATTAATATCCAAATCGGTATTGGTAATATAGCAAGTGCCTGAAGGTTTTTGGATACTGACACTATAAAGCTCAAGATTTCCACCATCCATATCCTGGATATACTGATCTCCTGATCCTGTCATATATAACCACCCTGCATTGAAATGAATATCATATGAGGTATTAGCCTCAACCCATAAATTACCACCGGTTTTAATCCAGCCTGCGGTCATCTGTAATTGACTACCATTATAGAATTTCACTCCACCTGCAATATCAACTGTTTTTGTTCCGTCAAGAATCAGTTTTCCACCATCTTCAACTTCGAATGCACCAGAAGCTGTGTTTGTCACTGTTAATGTCCTGTTGCTGTCCATTTTGAAAACGCCTTCACGTATTTCAAATGTGCCGGAACATGTCATATCATATTTCATTGTAACAGATGCTGTACTTGTGGATTTATCGACCCTGACATTTGTGTATGTATCATCCTGATAATCATCCCACCAGTATGTATCTGATGAACCGGCAAAATACAAATAACTGGTTCCGTTCATAGTAAACTGCCCAAACCCGGCATCAAATGTTCCGTAGCAATAAAAATAGGAAACTTCATTCTGTGTTAATGTAGCACCCGAGTTCAAATATAAGTTATTGCAATATGCAATACCGGGACCAATAACAGGATCATTTGGTGTTCCTGCCGGGATTGTAACATTGACATCAGAAGTAGGAATTGTACCCAAAGACCAGTTGCCAGGAGTAAACCAATCATCGCTGACCGCCCCTGTCCAGGTATTGTTATATGCAAAGGAACCAATTTCTATTCCGTAATCTTCAACCTCACCAAATGAAGCAGTTCCACAAGGTGATGGGGTTGTGCTATATACAATTCTTACGCGCATTGTATATTTATCCCCAACAGAAACGCTACCCGGAGGATCAATTAATGCCGTGTATGGCCCACTACCCGCAGAACCAGATACAGATATGGTCTCTCCTGCATCATCAAAATCATCATCATTATTCCAGTCAACCCAGATACCGCATTGATCCGCACTCCAGGGATGACCATTAGTAACTGTTATTGTCTCTGCTGCATTTATAGGTATTTCATTTATCTGGGTTATTGAATAATCTGTGTAATAGTCACAGCCGGTGTTATTGTCAATACTACCAAATTCAACTCTTGATATATATTCGTCTGAACTGCCGCAACTTGTTCCTGAAGCAGCACAATATGAGTTGAAACTGAATGCTGCAATTCGTGTCGCCCAGGGATACCAACCCGAAGAGCTTTCTACATATTCACTTGTGTACCAAAATGTTTGGCCGTCATTTGGATCTGTACGCATTGATGAATAGTCACCCCATCTCGAACCTGTTGTTTGTGAATTTGCTCCAGACTGAATTGACTGCTCAATTATAGTCATTAAACTTAACGCATCACCATAATTTCGTCCTGTAAATCTTATTGACGGGTAAGTTGAGCTTCCTGAAACGGTGTATCCAAGTGCAATATCTCCGTTTTCATTCATTGCAATACTTCCCATCCACCTGTTATCGGCATCAGGAGCATAAGTGCTTTCCTGATATTTCGTCCAGGGGTTGCTTCCTGTTTTTCTTAGTTCATACCATCTTATTCCTGCGTGATCAGTACTAACATCAACTGTATGGTTACAAACTATTCTGCCTTGTCCGCCAATATACCTGTATTGTACTCTGTTCATTAAAACCTGGGTAATGGCATCTAATTTTTGTGTTGTACCCGGTTGTTCGATATTGTCATGAAAGCCACCGGTAAAATAAGTATCGAAAGCTGCTGTATTGATTGATTGTACCAAAGCCCAGTTTCCTCCAATTGGTGACCAGTTAACAGAAAACTCCCAAATCATCAGCTTGTCGGTTGAATTATTAGGCCAGGCATCATCATTTATTGTAACAAAATATGCCGGAGTTGAACTTGGTGGGAAAGTCCCGTCACAATCAGCCGGAAGAACTGCCTGAAAACTACTGCTGTAATTAGGTCTGTCACCATTGTCAACTTGAAGTCCTCCGGCACCATTACCCAAGAGCATCTGACTTCTGTCAAAAGCAAAGTTGTCATAACCCGAATGAACATTAGCACCCATAAAATATCCATTAGGCCAAACAGCCCATTTTGCATAATCGGGCATTGCACTAACTCCATAACCATATCTGTAATAGCTGCCTGTCGGGTCAGCAGTTTGGGAAACAGCAATAAGGATATAATAATCCCCGGATGTTGATCCGGTTTCTTTTGTAAAAGTTGAGAAGAACCATCTGTCGGCTTGTTCATCATACAGAACCACAGGATCAGTTACTTTTAATCCTGTCCATTGTCCGGGAAAACCATCAAATATTGTTGTAACCCCGGCAGGGCCATACAGAGAATTCCCATCCCTGTCAAAAATTTCAAATGATGTATTTGTTGTCTGAAAATAATGATTTGGGCCAATATCACCATCCGTATCAGGTGGTGCATGAAGTATTGAACCATTATCACTGTTGTTAAGTCCGGCAAAGTTTATTGCAGCACCTTTTGTGCCCTTTGCACCTTTCATGCTTTGCACAACAGGATCATTTGCAGGCGGTTGCGAGAAGTTCTTGCCAAAAGGGTCCTCACCCCATTCCTGCTCATTTTCAATATACTCAGGATTGCCGGACGGTATGTGAGGAGTGATGTTTTTTAATTCAATTGAAGTGTCGTGGCCTGCCATTGGAACAATGGTTGCCTGTTTTGAAATGCTTTGTGCATTAATAACCGATAATGATAAACTCATTATCAGAATTGTGAAAAATGTAATAATGTTTCTCATAAGAATAGTTTTAAATTAATAATAATGAATTTATTGCTATTTACAATTCCAATGCTTTGGAGTCAACAAATATACAACTATTGTGTATTGTTGTCAAGTTTTTTGTCTTTTTTTCTATAAGCTATTTTTAAAAAATATGTTATGAACTTATTAATATTGTATTTTTGATTAATTTGACTATATTTTGGTAGATATTTGAAAGAACATTATTCTGTTTTCTTACTACCCGGTATTTGAGATGATTTTAACAGATTTTCAAACCAAACATCATTTTTATCTCTATTATTGAGTTGCCCATCGAGGTTATAATCGGCTGGCCTGTAACCGGCTTCTCCGGCGTATGGGGTCCAGTCATTACTTAGATCACCTAAAGCTACTAACCCTGACCCATTTGAATCACCGCCAAGCATACCCCAGATACTTCCTCCTAACAGTTTTTCACCTGGGTTTGTATTGCTGTAAGCTGATCCTTCCTGGGTAAAATCATAAGTATAAACTCCACCTGTTCGCATCATCTTCTCCGAAGATATAATACCAAGGTGGTTTCTGTGCCATACAACAGGGAACAGAGCACTTGAATAGGTAATCCCCGGAAAAGTCAGGTTGCTTGTTCCGTCAAGGTCGACGATTGAACCGTTGTTTAAAAGCAGTGCCGCTTGTTTTGCAACCACATCACCGGGCATAGCATCTGCGGCAGAAGAGGCATCTCTGAGCTCAACAAGAACCCAGTCAGTTACATTGGCAGGCATAGAGACCACATATTCTGAACCGGTATAATACCAGTCAGCCAAAGGATTGGAGTTAAATGGCTGATTACCTGGCAATATGCCATTAATATCAGTGGCCATGCCTGTGCCATTAAACGGGCCTTCCAGCATAACAGTTAAATCCATATCAACATCTATATCAGTCCAGTGGAGGCGATTGCTACCATCGGCTTCAAATTCCGGACCTGCAAAATCTCCCGTAGCAGCCTGGAATGTTACATCTCCGGGAAATTCAGCTTGTTTATTTACATTATATCCCATCCATCCGGCCGTATTTTCAAAATAAACATCAACAGCAGTAAAGGTGCCAGAGGTATTCAGGGTTAGATATGTTGAGGTAGGAGACATTGCTCCGTTTTGGAAAATACAGTGATTAAATGAATAGACAGGATTCACTGTTGCATTCGACAATAAGAAAAGACCAGTCGGACTCATATGTTCAAAGATGGCATAACTTGCAGCAATTTCACCATCAATCTGGCAAGAATACTTTCCGGTACCTGAATGTGTAAGTGTAGCATAGTTTGAAGGATATCCCTCAATAAAGAATTGTGATCCAAAAGCAGCGGTTATATAGCTGAAGTCGCCAACCTTTAGTGTTCCACCTGCCTGAACAAATAAATTAGCAGAACTGTTAATATCAATATTACCATACACATCCAGAGTGTTATCTCCTGTATGCAGTGCCCCGCCATTCACAACAAGGTCGCCAAGGGCTGTAACATTACCGGATAGTGTTAACCATTCACTAATTGAAGATTTATCCAGAGTTAGATTGTAGAATGTTTCTCCTGTTGTAATGCTTACATCCCCGGTGCCGTCAAAAAATACAGATCCTGTATTTTCAATAAATGCAGATGGCCCGGCGCTATTGGTCCAGTTGCCACCAATGTAAATATCACCGGTATTGCTATTTAGTCCGCCATTTAATATGGTGAAATCATTTTTGATAACCAGGTTGTACCCGGTTAATATATCTATTGCATTGGTTCGGTTGATAACAAGGTCGTGAAAGTAATTCGTTGCATCAACCTTGATAAAATGCCCAGCACTTCCTGCACCGATTATTTCTACCGTACCCCCTGTTGGCTGGAAGTAACCGGTATACTGTACGAGGAATGATGCGCCAACACGGATGACACCATTGTTTATTGAAGTGGGTCCCTCAATCCTGAGTGGGTTATAGGTGATCTCAAACAAGCCATTATTCATATTTAATGTACCAAAAAGAAAACCAGTAGAATTAGGGTTGTAAGGACCGTCGCAGATAAAATTACCACCATCAATATCTAACGAACCTGTGTTGGAAAGCATAAAGATGCTATGCGTCAGTACGTTACCATCACCTATATCCATAAAGCCATTTAGGATAAAATCATTATCTATTTCGAGGTAGCCCCCTTTGGCTTCGCTACTATTCGATTCTTGAGGTTCATCTAAAACAGTATTTATTTTTTTGCCTTTACCTTCAACAGACTTGTTGTAATCGTAAATATATATTTTAGAAGTAGCATCATTTGTAAAAATGCCATGAACGATAAGAGTTTCATCATTCATATCCAAAGTATTACCTGGATATAATGTGAAGTTCCCATTAACTACAAATGCTTCATCACTACCATAGTCAAGGCACCAATTGCCTCCGGCCATATTTACGTTAATATTTCCAAACACAGTATTCGGATCATCATTCATCATACCGCTGGTTACGGATGTTTGGAT
>JAOZOC010000008.1 GCA_029933495.1 Bacteroidales bacterium | reverse complement strand
GTGATGTGGAACTTCAATATCTTTTCTATCAGGATTATGTTGATTACTGCCATCCAAATCATCCTGACTGTGTGACAGGTGTAACCTGTTCCGATTGTAATGCAGGGTTTAATCCGGCACTTGCCGTTGCCTGTAATTTGGTAACATGGTCAGATGAACCGATAATAATTACAGATGCAGGAGACCCAATAAAAATGATATCGGCAATCACTGTTTCTCCTAATCCCACAAAAGGATTTATTGAAGTTTCTACTGTCGGAATGAACGAAAATATAGGTTCTGTTATAGAAATTTACAGCGTGACCGGTGAGCTTCTACAAGAGTTTAAATGGAACGGTTTAAAAACAAACATTGATTTTTCCGATTATAAACGTGGAGTTTATGTTATGAAGATTGATGTAAACGGGAAAAAAGAGATAAAAAAGATTATTAAACAATAATTCCTAAACAGATGAAAAAGCTACCTTTATTATTTTTCGCATTGCTAATCTCAGTATTTGCACAATCTCAGGTTGTTGAATACACATACGATTTTAACGACCTTGATGAAGGAAACCTCAACGGGCAGGATGGCTGGACAACAGTCGTTAACTCCGGCGGCTCTCCAAATGAAATGGATGTTGCTTATGCCTACCTCGGTGCGGTTTCTTATGATGGAACAAAAGCTGTTTTCTACGGCCAGTCAGGAGGAAACTACGGACGTACAGGTTCCAGACCTTCGATGGATAACTTCCCTTTTGATTTTACACTCGGAGGAACCGTTGAGGTTGAAGTGGATATTCACACAGGATGGTGGGGCACATTGTTCGGGTTCGGATATGACGCCAACAATAACGGCTATTTAATGAAAGCAATTGAAACTATTGTTAACATTGAGGATAACGAAGGAGGTTTTGGTATTCATATTGCAGACCAGTCTTATCCTGATATGTATTTTTATATGCCAGACGGTTCAACAATTAACTGGACATTTCCTTTTGAATCCTCAAACGGCTGGTTCAGATATAAATTTTTCCTTGATCTGGATGCTAACGACGGAGCCGGAAGTGTTACACTTTTTGTTAAAGAGATGGAAGGTGATTATGTACCGGTGGCGGAAATATCAGACCTTAATCTCGGATTGACACTGGGTTCAGGTAACAGTTCCGATCCGGCTACCTGGTCAAAAATATTCTTACATGCTACAGGAGGCACAAGCGGTTTTGACAATCTACTGCTGCGTATTCCTGATACCGGCGGCCTGCTGTATCAGTATATTACCTTCAATCCGCTGCCTGATCATCTTTCTACGGATAACCCGTTCCTTGTTGAAGCAACAACTAATCAGGGACTTGATGTTCAGTTTTCAGTGGAGGAAGGTCCTGCAACCATTGAAGGAAATGTTGTTACACTGACAGGCGAACCCGGAACAGTTACAATTACAGCAAGTCAGCCAGGCAATGATACTGTTGCCCCTGCCGAAAATGTATCACAGTCTTTTGAGGTTATTGATCCATTGTCGGTATTTCCTGAGATAGAAATCAGAAATCCTGTTGAAAACGGGACTGTTCACATGCCCGAATTAATGGCAATGCAATTGACTGTTGCTACGGAAATAGAACATCCCGACCTGCTAAATATTTCCGAAGTGCAATATAGTGTTGATGGAAACAGCACCAACGGATTTGAGACTTCCAATGGTTTCTTTGTCGGATACTGGACTCCGCCGTCTTATGGTACTCATACACTTGATGTTAGTGTTACAAGCTCCGGTGGAGTTACTGTAAATGAGTCTGTAACTTTTGAGGTTGTTTCGGATGCCCCTTCAATGGACTTTGATGTGATTGACGGCTTTGTGTTTACCGGGGATAATTCCATAGATACAACGTTTGTATTACCCTCTTTTGACGGTACATATTCGCAGGTAACGGCCACTCTGGATTATGGATGTCCCTGCGATCCCTGGGATCGCGTTGCAAGGTGCAGTATCCGTGGTGCCAACGGCCAGTGGATGGAACTTTTTAAGTATATAACTCCCTATGGCGTAGCTTGTAATGATGAAATAGATATTACAGATTTTGTTTCCCAGATTCAGGGCAAGGTTGACTTTAAAATTAACTTTCCGCAGTCGGTTATAACAATTACGTTCCATTATGAAGCCGGAACTCCTGAGTATAAATACAGTTGGATGGACAATCTTTGGCAGGGAATGTACCCTTTCGGCGATTATGCAAATCTTCAGCCGGTTGAGCAATATACTCTGAATTTTGATCCGGAAATAGAATCGGCATATCTGCGTATTCTGTCAGGTGGATTCTCCTGGGGTGAAACGAACACTGATAATGCAGCAGAGTTCTATGAAGCAACGCATAATATTAAGATAAACGGTGAAACCGAATTTCAACAACATCTATGGCAAACCTGCAACCCCAATCCGGCAAGCTGTCAACCGCAGAACGGAACCTGGTATTACAACAGACATGGCTGGTGCCCGGGAAGTATCCCTATTTTGTACAGATACGATCTGTCGCAGTGGCTGTCAGCATCGGATGCAAATCTGCAATATGAATTTTATCCGGGTTATATGGATTATTGTCACCCGAATCATCCCGATTGTGTTACAGGAGTTACCTGTTCCGACTGTAATGCTACCTGGAATCCTGAGATACACGTTGCAGGCGGATTGGTAACATTCAGTAACAATATGATAATTACTTCAATAAAGGATCAGAAACCTTACTTCGACCTTTTGATAAATGTTGATCCCAATCCTTCAAACGGTATTTTTAATTTAACAACCCCGGAACAAAATACAATGGATGTTGTTTACGGACAGGTTTATAACACAACAGGCACTTTAATAGAAAGGTTTTCTATGTATGCGGAGCGGTTTACACTTGATTTGTCAGGTTATCCAAAAGGTATTTACATTATGAAAATCCAGACTGGAAATTATCTCACAACAAAGAAACTTATAATTCAATAATAATTTTAAAATCAGTATCTATGAAAAAGTTTTATTTATTAATCTTAATGTCTGCATTAGTCTCATTGGTTAATGCACAAACTGAGTATGAATATGATTTCAATAATCTGTCAATAGGCGACCTTGACGGTCAGGACAGTTGGGCAACCATTTTGCATACCACAGGTCCTTCAGATTTTATTGTTGATTATGCAATTGGGAGCACAGCTTCCCATGACGGCACGCTTGCTGTCTGGTATAATGCGTCCGGAGCCAGTTTCGGTCGTACAGCTACCAGGAAAGCTACTTCAAACTTCGATTTTGACCTTACACAATCTGATATAATTGATCTTGAGATTGATATGCACCGGAACTATTGGGGGATGTTCTTCGGGGCAGGATTTGATGCAGACGGTGACGGAATTATTGCTCCGGGACTCTCAACAGAACCTGATGACGGTGGTATTTATGTGAATATTGCAGCACAGAATCCTGCTAATAATAAAGTTGTTCTTCCAAATGGTGATGTTGTATCCTTTACTGCTGAAAATACAGGATGGTGCAGATATAAGATGACCCTTGACTTTACCGCAAATGACGGGGAGGGTGCTGTTGCACTTTTTTACGATCCTGATATCACAGGTGAATGGATTGCAATTGCGGAGGTGCAAGGTGTTAATATGGGCCTGACACCAGGTTCCGGTGACAAGCAGGACAGAATGGTTTGGGATGGTATCTTTTTCCATGGCTCAGGAGGGACAACCGGTTTTGATAATATATTGATACGTGAAGCTGAAAGTAGCGGACAACCACAATATATTGATTTTTCGGCTATCCCGAATAAGCTGACAACCGACCCGTCATTTGAACTTGATGCAACAGCTACTTCACAGCTTCCGGTTGAGTTTGAAGTAACAGAAGGCCCGGCCACGGTTGACGGTAACATACTGACATTAACAGGAGACACCGGTCTGGTTTCTGTAAAAGCCATTCAGCCGGGAGATGATGTTTGGGCACCGGCTCCTGAAGTTTATCAGTCTTTTCATGTATATGATGCAACGATGTATTCGGCTGATCTAACCGTAAGAAGACCTGCAGATGGAACAAATGTTTATATTGCCGACTTAAGCCCGATTATACTTGTGGCTTCTTCTTACATTGAACATCCTGATGTTCTGCATATTCTGTCGGTGGAATATACAGTCAGCAACGAAAGTGGTAATTTGTATGAAAAAAGCTGGGGAACGGGATACTATACAAAAGAATGGACTCCGCCGGATTTTGGTACATATACTTTGACGGTAACGACAACAACGACCGGTGGTATGATTTCCACTTCTACGTCAACTTTTGAAGTGACAAATGACATTTCGGATATGACGGTGCAGGCTTTTGACCAGGTTCATATTAGTACGTCAACACAAACTTCTGTAACTCAGGATTTTGTTTTTCCGTCGTTTGTGGGCTCTTTTGATGATATTATGCTGTATCTAGATGTTACCTGCCCTGCAGGCGGGTGCGATCCCTGGGACCGCGTAGGTAATATGGAAGTGAGAGGGCCAACCGGTGAATGGGTTGAGATTCTACGTTATATAACTCCTTATGGCGTTCCCTGTGATCATACAATTGATGTAACGGATTATGCTTCACTTTTACAGGGGCTGGTTGAAATGAGATTTAGTATAGGTACTGATGCCCAGGGTTTTATTGTTGATGTCAGCTTTGATTTCCAGGAGGGAACCCCGGAATATAAATACAGCTGGGTGGATGTTATCTGGCGGGGTACATTCCCGTTTGGCGATTATGCAAATCTGCAACCTATGGATACGATAATCTGGAACTACGCCCCTGAGGCAGAAGGTTCAAAACTAAAAATAATCAATACAGGACATGGTTGGGGTGATCTTAATACAGGAAATGCTGCCGAATTTTATGATGCTACACATAAAATAAAGGTTAATAACGATTCTTACGATCAGCATTTGTGGGTTGTGTGTAACCCGAATCCTGACGGATGCCAGCCACAGAATGGAACCTGGTATTATAATAGGGCAGGATGGTGTCCGGGCTCCATAAGCTATGTTTACGATTACGACCTTACATCTTATGTAAATCTTGCAGATGTTAATCTTGTTTATGAGTTCTTTCCCGATTATATGGACTATTGCCACCCCAATAATCCGGATTGTGTTACACGTGTAACCTGTGCCAATTGTCAGGCCGGTTTTAATCCACACCTTATTATCTCCGGGAATCTTGTGACATACAGCAACAACCTATACATTCAGACAGGAGAGGAGGAACGTAATCATTTCGGACTGCAGGCATACCCAAATCCGACAAATAATTTCTTATTCCTCTCTTCTTTCAGAAGTAATGTTGCAATTAATGCAGATGTTATGATATTGAATGCATTGGGACAGGAAGTTGAGCGGTTTTCGTGGGACGGTAAAACCAGAATGATTGATGTGACCGAATACGGAGAGGGGTATTATTTTATCCGGGTTTCTTCTGGGAGTGACGTTGAAACTATCAGGTTTATTGTGAAATAGACTTGTTCAGAATATTTTATAACAGGTTTCGGTAGTGGAAAAAGGGTTTCTTTGTTGAAACCCTTTTCATTACTTCTTTTGTTAACAATAAATACTACTTTTGCATCGCAAATATTTTCTTGTTGTTTATGGGTCAGAATAATAGATATGTAAAATACCTCCCGATACTGTTTTCGATAGTATTAATTATTGGAATTCTTGTTGGCTCAAGGCTTACACCAATCTCTACATCTAACAAGGGGATTTTTAACATCGACCTTTCAGGTTACGATAAGCTTTCAGATGTTGTAAATTATATCTTGAAAGAATATGTTGATTCGGTAAGTCGTAAAGATCTTACAGAGGAAGCTATTGACGGAATCCTCACTCATCTTGATCCTCATTCACAATACATACCGGCTGAGGATTTTAATATTGTTAACGATCCGCTAATCGGGAATTTTGAAGGTATCGGTATTCAATTCAGAATAGAAGAGGATACTATAATGGTTGTCAGGCCAATCCCCGGAGGACCTTCTGAAAAGGTCGGATTGATGGCAGGTGACAGGATTGTGACAGTTGACGACAGTCTTATTGCAGGAGTTGGTGTTACTGATCAGATGGCAATGAGTTTGCTGAAAGGCAAAAGAGGGACAAATGTCAGGGTGAGTATTTTCAGGAGAGGAATTGACGAGTTGCTCGACTTTGTTATTATAAGGGATATTATTCCAACCTACAGCGTGGATGTCTATTTTATGCCGGTCGATTCTGTTGGCTATTTAAAAATAAGTAAGTTTTCTGCTACTACTTTTGAAGAATTTGTCAGCACAACTAATGATCTGAAGAACAAAGGCATGACAAAACTGATTCTTGACCTGCGCCAAAATTCGGGAGGATATTTGCAGGCGGCCATTGATATGGCGGATGAATTTCTTGAAAAAGGAAAACTAATTGTTTATACCGAAGGCCATAATCAACCGCGGGAAACATTTTATGCCACAAAAAGTGGAAATCTTGAGAATAAAGAACTTATTATTCTTATTGATGGTGGATCGGCTTCAGCAAGCGAAATAGTTGCTGGTGCTATTCAGGATAACGACAGAGGCTTGATTGTTGGACGTCGTTCTTATGGTAAAGGACTTGTTCAGCGACAGCTTGATTTTATTGACGGCTCAGCCCTACGGCTAACGGTAGCAAGATATTACACCCCCACTGGCAGATGTATTCAAAAACCGTATAACCCGAATGAGGGTTTTGATGAATATTTTGAGGAGTCGTATCACAGATATGAAAATGGAGAGTTGCAGGTACGCGATAGTATCCATTTTAATG
This sequence comes from Bacteroidales bacterium, assembly GCA_029933495.1. Taxonomy (GTDB): domain Bacteria; phylum Bacteroidota; class Bacteroidia; order Bacteroidales; family JAADJA01; genus JAADJA01. The sequence goes on along the minus strand of JAOZOC010000008.1, from coordinate 15,853 downwards.
ATTCTCTGAAATATGTTACTCCGGAAGGTAAGGTGGTTTACGGTGGTGGTGGTATTATGCCTGATGTTTTTATTCCATTGGAAAAAGACAAAAAATGGATTTATTATAATAAGCTGGCAACTAAAGGCCTGATCTTTAAATATGCTTTTGAATATACTGACAGAAACAGGGAGCAACTTAAGAAATATGATACATTTGAAAAGTTTGATTCTGAATTTGAAATTGATAACAACTTTTTTAATAAATTTTTGAAATATACTGAGAATAAGGGTGTTAAGGCTGATGCAGATGGGCTTGAGTATTCTAGAGACAGAATCAAAATTCTTCTAAAAGCATATATTGCAAGAAACCTTTTTGATGATAAAGGTTTTTATCCCATTTATCTCCGCATTGATGATGCCTTTAATAAATCTCTTGAGATCTTTTCAGAGTGAGAAGGGAACAACTCTTTATAAAGCAGTTTTTTTAGTAACTTTGCCTTGTCGAATTATTATTTGTTAAATCTAAAAAATGAAATTATGAAAAAACTACTATTTACTATTGTGTTGATTTTTTTGTTTGGCATAACAATTCTGAAAGCCCAGGACTGTATTAACTATGAGCCTGGCCAGACGGGAATTGGAACACTAAGCGAAACATTCGGGGTATCGCTTGCTGATTTTAACAACGACGGATGGCTTGATGTAGTGACGATTGACGCTTACGACGATATTGAGGTTTATTTTAATGACGGTACAGGATTAATTGATACAAACGCTTATACTCTTGGGGCAGACCGGTGGCGCTTTGGTGTTCAGGTTATTGATATTGAAAATGACGGCGATTGGGATTTTGTGACAGCTCCAATGTCAAGCAATAGTTACGGTATAGAGGTGTGGCAAAATAACGGCTCCGGTGTTTTTAGCCTGAAATCGGACAACACAGCTAATTATTCCTCGGGACATGAACTGGCAGTCGGCGATTTGAACGGCGACGGATATGACGACATTTTTTTTCCCAACAGCGACAAAGTGGGAATTTATCTCAATGACGGTACGGGTAATTTCGTAGATAACGGTCAGGAAGACCTTGAGGCCTCTTCACCTGAAAGTGCGGTACTTTTCGATGCCGATAATGACGGGGACCTCGATGCTGCAGTATCCAGAGGATTTCCGGCAAAGTTTTTTATGAATGACGGAACAGGTCATTTTACAGAAGCACAGAATGAAATGGCCGACGATACTGAGGGTGTGGATGCTGCCGATATTAACGGCGACGGATATAAAGACCTCGTTTTTGCACCCTGGCACGGATATATTGAAATTTGGTATAACGACGGGCTGGGTACCTTTCTGCCGGGAGACACAATTTTTGAAGGTGGCCAGCAGTTTTTTGTTGACATCGAATTGCGTGATGTGAATTACGATGGTATGCCGGATATCATAACAGATACCTATATTTACCAAAACAGTACAACCAATCCCGGAACATTTACTTTAACATCAAATTACCTGACCGGAAGTTCTCACGATTTTGAAACCGGAGATATTAATAATGACGGTTTTCTTGATATTTACAAAGGCCGTTTTTCGAGTAACGATGGAGATTTGATTTATTTCTATCAACCCGGGAATGTGATTTACGCAGATACTACACTTTGTTATGGCGACAGCCTGCTGATTGGTGGCAACTGGACAACCGAACCCGGAGAATATTACGGCTCCATTGGATGCGACTCTACAATGGTGGTCAATCTTTCATTTTATGATGAACTGAATACAGAGGTAATTTTAATGGGAACAACATTAACTGCAGTAGCAACCGGCGTATCATATCAATGGATTAATTGTGCCGACTCCTCCATTGTTGAGGGTGCTATAAATCAGTCATTCACTCCTGAAGAGTCGGGAGATTATGCTGTGATTATTTCTATAGGCCCCTGTTATGAGGTTTCGGATTGCTATACAGTAATTCTTACTGATATTGATAAAATTTCCACAGATGCGATTTCTGTTTACCCAAATCCGTCGAATGGTATTTTTACTGTCAATACCGGTGGTTATTTCGGGAAGATAAATTTGAAAGTAACCGGTATTACGGGCAATGTGGTTTATCAGTCGGATATTGAAGGTGAAAAAGCGAAAATAGATATATCGGACTATCCATCCGGTGTATATATTCTGACAATTTCCGATGCAAACACAACTGTGACAAAGATGATTATCAAAGAGTAATGGTTTGGAATATCCAGGGTATAGTAGTCAAATTATTAGTCATTTTTTTGTGATGTTAGATTTCACCTCACTTAGTCTTTTTACTAACATTCCTGTGTAGGGAGAAGAGGCCTGTGCGAAGGCCTTTCCTCTCCCTGTGGGAGAGGATTAAGGTGAGGGTTATAATATTTTTAATTGTATAAAGATATGAAAAAACAGGTTTTTCCCATATTATTCTTTTTAACCCTGGCAATATCTCAGGCTCAGGTCTTCAGCCCGATGCAGCTTATCAGTGAATCTCCTGATAACCCGTTAATCGTTTTAAATTCTGACCTGAACAATGACGGATACCAGGATGTGGTATATTCATCCACAGGTGACAGTGAAATAAGTTGCAGTATGTTTAATCCGGAAACAGGTTCATTTGATGCCCCTGTCCTCCTCGGGACTCAGTTTCCGTACTGCACATCGCTGTTTTGTGCCGATCTGAATAACAACGGTTTGATTGATGTTATTGCTGTTTCACAAACTTCCAATAAAGTTGGATGGTATAAAAATAACGGTAATGGGAGTTTTTCTATTCAGCCCCTGATAAACGGAGATGCCCCGCTTGCTGCAAGTGTTACAGCCGCTGATGTAGATCTCGACGGCGATAATGATGTTATATCTGCACAAAAAGGCGACAACACCTTACTTTTGTATTTAAATGATGGAAGTGGAAATTTTTCGACACCAAATGTAATAACCTCTTCAGCCCAGATACCTGTTGTTGTTACCTCTTCCGACCTGAATAACGATACCTTTCCCGATGTAATTGCAGGATATGGCCAGTCCGATAAAGTTGTATTTTTTCTCAATAACGGTGACGGGACTTTTCAGCCGGAGGTAACCGTAACAAATCAGGCTGATTATATTACGACGATAATTACAGCGGATCTGGACTGTGACGGTAATACCGACATCATTTCGTCATCTAAAAATGACAATAAGGTGGCCTGGTACAGGAACCTTGACGGAAATGGAAATTTTTCGGAACAAATAGTTATTTCACAAACCATAACTGCTGCCTTTGGCCTTACAACCGAGGATTTTGATCTTGACGGTGATCCTGATATTGTAACAACATCACCAAACGACAATTTGATCGTTATGTTTAAAAATCAAAATACAGAATTTCAGCCTTTTATTGTATCATCGGAAGTTAAGGAGCCTAAAGGTGTTGCTTCAGCCGATTTCAATAATGATGGTCTCCCCGATATTGTTTCGGTTGATTCTTGGTCATCGGGATATACAAATATGATCTACTGGTTTATTAACGGAAAAGGTGGCTTTGTGGTTCACAATATAAACAAATCCATAAGTTCCTGGCACCTTGCAATGGATGACTATGATTATGACGGTGATCTGGATATTTTTTACTGTGACGGTCAGAAGCTTTGCATTGTCAATAATGAGGACCCGGGAGGAATATTTGGCCCCGAAATAGTCCTTTACGACAATGGGTATAATATTTATGAGATGCGTTTTGCCGATGCAAATAACGATGGTTATGACGATTTGTTTGTAGTTGATGCGATGGGCGATATGCTTTTCTGGTTTAAAAATATTAATGGTACAGGCCAGTTTGACGATCCTGTCTTTATTGATACACAGGGTGACGGGCCGGTATGTATGGATTTTGCCGATATTGACGGTGATGGAAATACCGATATTTTGGTTGCCCTTGCAAACGGAAATAAAATCGCACTTTATTTTAATGATGGAAACGGTAGTTTCTCAAAAACAATTGTCGCTAACGCCATAAACTCACCGATAAGTAATTATTTTTCAGATTTTGATAATGACGGGGATAAGGACATTGTTTATTCGGATAACACAGGTATATCAATCCTGGAAAATGACGGCAATGGTAATTTTACTCCTTATGGTGAAATTGTAAATTACGGAACATATTCCGACAGGATGTCCATTGCGGATTTAAACAATGACGGATTTGATGATATCGTTTGTAATCCCGGTTATGCACATTGGCTTATAAACAATCAGGACGGCACTTTTACCGACCACGAGTTGGAAACCTGGGGCGGTTGTTATTATGTTGAGACAAGCGATCTGGACAATGATGGCAATATTGACATTCTTTCACCTTCAGGGATGGTCAACAGGGCTTATTATCTTAGAAATACTGGTACGGGTGATGAGTTTGAGATCAATACTTATGCAGTTGACATGGATATCAGGGCGGTGTGTGCAGGTGATATTAACAATGACGGTTATGACGATTTTGTAATCGGCTCCTGGCCCTCTGAGAATTTGAGCTGGGCCGAAAATTTCCTTTTCAGAATAATTCGTAAGCCTTCCGTAGATTCGGCCTGTGTTGGGGGTAATGCTTCATTTTCGGTTGTGACTGCCGGAGTAACTGAATTTCAATGGCAGATAAACAATGGAAATGGTTGGACTAACCTTGAGAATAATGCTGTTTATGATGGTGTAACCACAGCTTTGCTTGAAATTACGGCAGTTACCGGGGATTTGTTTGGTAGTGAGTTTAGGTGTGCAGTAAAGGATGAATTGAACAATATATATTTTACAGAACCTGCCACATTGAATCAAAATCAGGTATCAGTGAGTTGTGTTGATGATCAGGTGCGAACAGCGGATGCCTCAAACACATACATCGTTCAGGAAAATGAATTTGATCCGGATACCATTATTAATCCCTGTAATGAGGAGTTAACCCTCGTGAATGATTATAATAATTTGGAAACCCTTGCTGATGAGGCCTTTGCACCTGGCAATTACACCATCATCTGGAGTGTTTATAACAGTGAAGACGTACTGATTGACAGTTGTTTTTTTAATCTTGATATAGATTCATATACAAAGGTTTATACACAGATGGAAAATAAAATAAAAATATTTCCCAATCCTTCAAATGATTTTATAATTGTCACTCTTCCCGGAAAAATATCGACAATGCAGATAAAGATAACAGATATTAGCGGCGTGGTGGTTCTGGAAAAAGAAATAAAAGGCCGAAAGGTTAAAATTGACCTTAGCGCTTACACGCCGGGAGTTTATACAATAACTGTTAATTCAGAAGAAACGGTTTGTACAGGTAAGATCATTAAAAAATAACAAATACAAGCTTAAGATTTTCGATAATATTTACGGGTTAAATACTTAGTATCTCACCCCAACCGTCAGCATTACATTATTGGTTATAAGCTGCGTGGATGCAGGATTTGTACTGACATATTCTGAGTTGTACAGGTAATAATCTTCATTGCTTTCTGATCTCACATAGGCAAGGTCGATATAAAAGTTCTTGTCTCTGAATCCAAAGCCACCAGTATAATAGAATTTTTCAGCATCATTAATCCCTGGCTTGAACGGACTTCCGTAAATTGCATATCCGCCTCTTATGGCAAAATGCCCGAACCTTATCTCTGTTCCAAGCCTGATATTTTGAGTGGCAGTATATTTATCCCTGATAGCTTTATTTTCATTATAGAAATCATAGTCATAAACAGAACGGCTTCTGAATTTGGCTGACGAATAATCAACATACTCATAGTCAGCACTTATCAAAGCTATTTTCCACAAAACAAGAGAGATACTTCCAATGGCACGCCAGGGAGTCTGAAGATCGTAATTATATGTGCCGTTAGGTGTCATTTGATAATATGTATCACCGTAAGCAGTATTACTGAAATCAGAATACCAGTAGTCTTTCATATTGTTGAACCATGTTGGAGAATGTATGGCTGCACCAATACGTAGAAAGTTTATGGGGCGAACAATCATTCCAAATTTCAGGTTAATTCCTGATCCTGTGGTATGCAAATCATCATAAACCATCAGCTCATCAAAATTTTCCACATTATCATCAATGTCTTTCTCTTTGTACATGGACTGTTCAAAATATCTTATAAAAGGTATTCCTAAAGTGCCACCAAGATAGAGCCTGTCACCAAAATTTGCTCCCATTGAGAAAACCATTTCATTCATTGATCCCCATGTGCTTATCTCTTTTCTTTGAAAAACGCCTCCAAGCTCTGCAATCCCGTAATATTGATCATTGTAGCCGGGTATTGTATCAATCATATATGTCCACCAGGCCGGGTTTAGGTCAAAAGAATAATATCCGTCATAGTCTTGTTCAATTTCATCAGAGGAGATTCCATAGGCCTGATCGGCAAAATATGTGGATATGGAATTCTCATCATTATTTCCCTGGATTATTGTTCTGGAATTAAAATTATTAACTCTGTTAACGCCGATTCCGAATTGATAATTTTTCAGAAAAGAATTAAAACTTTTTCCTTCGGGCGGCATAACGATTATTACACCTGCATTTCCAAGGTTGAAATTGAATTTATTATCATTGCCCGGAGTTCCATTGTAGTTAGTATTTGTCTCACTGAAATAAAATGAAGGTGTTATTGAGAAGTCGGATTTTTTAAACACTCCAATCCCTGCAGGATTTGAGCTTAAAGTCGAAAAATCTCCTCCGAGTGCACCATAGGCTCCTGCCATAGAATTATACCTTGCTGTTCCGCCAAACTCAATAGTGGAATATCTTAATGCATCAATATCATTTTGAGCTTCCAGGTTTGAAAAAGCAAGAGCTAAGAGTACTATGAATGCTACTTTTTTCATATTTTTAAGTTTTAAGGTTATTATCTTCTTCCTCCGCCTGACCTTGAACCTGAACTTCCACCTGATCGTGAAGGTGAAGAATAGGATTTGCTACCACTGCTACTTGATCTTGATGGTGATGAGTACGATTTGCTACCACCAGATGATCTTGACGGTGAAGAATAACTTCTGCTTGTGTTAGACCTTGAGGGCGTAGAGTAGCTCTTTGTTGTTCTGGACGGAGGAGTATAGCTATTCCTTGAGGTCCTGGTCTGACTATTATTATTTTTTGTTGTCGTCCTTGTTGGTCTTGAGTAAGTTTTGTTATTGTTAACTCTTGTAGGCCTGCTATAGCTGTTGTTTGAATTTGATTTGGGCTTCGTGTATGTCTGAGTATTTGCAGGCTTTGGACTTCTGTTGTTAGATGACCTTGAACCGGCAGAGGTGTAGTTTGAAGGTTTGCTAATTCTATTAGCGGAGTTTGTTGAAGGCCTTGCAGTTGCAGTTGAACTTTTTGATTCAAAGCTACTACCAGGTTTGTATCTGTTTTGTGAATTGCTGCTGGATGCAGGTTTCTTATATGTATATCTTGCCTTTGTATTAGTGCTTGCAGGTTTGCGCGACTTGGTTGTAACCTCATTTTGAGGCTTTGTCCTGACTGTTGCAGTTGCACCTGCAGCTGAAATTGTTGGTCTTCCTTTAGATTTTCCATCTACAGTAGAGCTTGAGGCCGTTGATGATGTGTTTGCTTTTGTCTTGTCAATTGTTGCTCTTGAAGAGCCTGCACCCGCAAGGCTTGTATTTGCCGGCATTGATTTTGAAGAGGTTGTTGTACTTGCTATTGCCCGTCTGTGCGTTACGTTAGAGCTGGCATATCCTGCATAGTTAGACCCTCTGCTACCTCTTGAATAGCTGCCATTAGTGTTTCCTCCGCGTGGTGATCTGTGCCCGTACTGATATCCTGAATAATAATCATTATAATAGGGTGTAGGATATCCCCATCCACCGCCGTAATAACCATTCCAGTATCCTGCATTGTATCCACACCAGTAGCTGCTATATGGATAGTAATATGAAGGGTAATATGGATAGCCATAATAAGGGTAACCCCATCCCATACTAAAGGAAAAGGATGGTCCATAGAAGTATGGGTTGTAAAAACCATAATCAAACATACTTATCCTTGATGCGTAAGAGTAGTCATAATAATCATCAGAGTAACCCTCACCATAATAATTGTTTGTTACGTAAGTTGTTCCGTTGGGATCCTGATATGTTTCAGTATTTGAATTGGCTGGTTGTCCTTCAGGGGTTTCTTCATACTCAACATAATCACCAGGCTGGTAATCTTCAAAATAATAATCGGTAGTGTTTTCATCAGAGGTAGTCTGCGCCTGGGTAGTTTCATTTTTTGCCATTTTCTTTTCCTGACGCGGTGAGTAATAAACGTCATCGTAGTCTCCTGTTGATTTTGTGGATGAACATCCTGCAAGGATGAAGATCGATAAAGCCAGTGTTAAAAGATAAGTTTTCATTTTTATGTCCTCCTCTGTTTTAATTTAATTATTTTTGCTGCGTTTTAGCAAATTCATTTAAAAATATACAAACTCTATACCACAATTAGATTATGGCTAAAGATTTTCCAACACGTGCAGAGAATTATGCACAATGGTATAACGACCTGGTTATTAAAGCTGACTTGGCTGAGAACTCATCAGTACGAGGCAGTATGGTTATAAAACCCTATGGCTATGCAATATGGGAAAAGATGCAGGCTGCACTTGATAAGAAGTTTAAAGACACTGGTCATGTGAATGCCTATTTTCCACTTTTTATTCCAAAATCATTTTTTAGCAAAGAGGCTTCTCATGTTGAAGGCTTTGCTAAGGAGTGCGCAGTAGTAACTCATTACAGACTTAAAAATTCACCTGATGGAAAGGGTGTAGTGGTTGATGAGGATGCCAAACTTGAAGAAGAACTTATAGTCCGACCTACATCTGAAACTATTATTTGGGATACCTATAAAAGGTGGGTTCAATCATACAGAGATCTGCCTCTGCTGATTAACCAATGGGCTAATGTGGTTCGTTGGGAAATGCGTACAAGATTATTTCTTAGAACATCTGAATTTCTCTGGCAGGAAGGACATACAGCCCATGCAACAAAAGAGGAAGCGATTGCAGAAACTGAAACAATACTTGATGTTTATTCTGATTTTGCTGAGAAATGGATGGCTTTGCCTGTCCTTAAAGGAACAAAATCACCAAATGAAAGATTTGCCGGAGCCGTAGAAACATATTGCATAGAGGCTCTGATGCAGGATGGAAAAGCTTTGCAGGCGGGCACTTCGCATTTTCTAGGACAGAATTTCGCAAAAGCTTTTGATGTTAAATTCCTTTCAAAGGAGAATAAGCTGGAGTATGTCTGGGCAACATCTTGGGGGGTATCCACAAGGCTAATTGGTGCTCTTATTATGTCTCACTCTGATGATTACGGCCTTGTTCTGCCACCAAAGCTTGCTCCCATACAGGTTGTAATAATCCCTATCTACAGGAAGGAGGAGCAGCTTGAGAAAATATCAGAAGTTGCACTAAAAGTAAAGAAGGGGCTTGAAGCTAAAGGTATTTCGGTTAAATTTGACGACAGGGATACTTATAAGCCGGGTTGGAAGTTTTCAGAATATGAGTTTAAAGGTGTTCCGGTCAGGCTTGCAATTGGTCCAAGAGATTTGGAAAACGGAACCATTGAGGTTGCAAGACGCGATACTCTCGAAAAAGAAATACTTCAGATATCTGATATAGAGAATAAAATTGAAAATTTGCTTATTCAGATTCAGGAAAACCTGTATAAAAAAGCTTTAGCTTTTCGTGAAGATAATACCTATTCGGTTGATACCTGGGACGAGTTTAAGGATGTTATCGAAAACAAGGGAGGTTTTGTGTTAGCTCATTGGGATGGTACATCTGAAACAGAAGAGAAAATAAAGGAAGAGACAAAGGCAACAATCCGGACTATTCCTCTTGATGCCAAGACAGAAGAAGGTAAGTGTGTCTATTCAGGCAAACCATCGAACCGAAGAGTGGTTTTTGCCAAAGCGTATTAGTATACCAATCCTTTTTTGTTCTGTTATCCTTCTACCATATTTCGGGATTCTGACTATTGTCATTTGAAAATCGAACATTTTATTAATTTGGAAGTATAATCTCTCTAAATTAACAAAGTAATAAGAAGTGAGGTTTTATTTACCATTTGTTTTCCTTTTTCTGCTGATTCAGAATCCGGTTTCATTAGCCGATGATGGTTTTGATAGTATCAGTATTTTATTGGCTTCTGTTAATAAAGAAGAGAAATTAGAGACTTTAAACAGCCTAGCATTTAAATTCAGAGTTAAGCAACCTGAAAAAACAGTTGAGTTTGCAAATCAGGCTCTGCAACTTGCACATTCTCTCGGTAACCTGAAGGGTGAACGTGTTGCATTGAGTAACCTTGGTATGGGTTACAGATATCAGGGCGATTATAATAACGCTCTTAAGTATCAGCAGCAGGCACTTATCGTTGCACAGCAATTAAAAAAGCAAAAATATGTTGCAACAGAATATAATAGAATCGGTATTATTTATAAGCGCCTGGGGTTGTTTTCAATAGCACTTGACTATTACAAAAAAGCTCTGAAAGTGAAAGAGGAACTTAATGATACTCTCGGGATTGCGAATTTGAGTAATAACATTGGTAATGTTTACCGCAGACAGGGTGATCTGGACATGGCACTGGAGTATTATTTTAACACTCTAAAAATACGTAAAGAGCTGAACGATAAGGAGGGATATTCGTATATTTTAAACAATATCGGGAATATCTATTCGGAGCTGAAGCTTTATGACCAGGCTCTTGATTATCATAATCAGTCACTTCTGGTAAAGCAGGAGCTTGGGAATAAGTATGGAGTCTCTACCTCATATAGTAATATAGGTGATATTTATCTGGTAATGGGCAAACCGGAAAAAGCTTTGGAGTATTTCCTGAAGGTCAAAGAAATAGCATTTGAGATGAATGACAACTCCAATTTAGCTACAACATTGACAGATATAGGTCGAGCAAATATTGCTCTTAATGATTTTAACAGAGCTGAAGAAAACCTTTCAAAGGCACTTCAGATTATGGAGAAGATCGGGAACAAGACAGGTATTATCAGAACCTGTATTAGTTTTAGTAATTTATACATCTCTTTGAAGAAATACAGGAAAGCGATAAGCTACCTCGAAAAGGCACAAGGGCCAGCTGAGGATGAAAAGCTTTTAAGTTTTCTGTCGGAGATATATCATAACTATTCAGATATATATTCAAAGACAGGTCAGCCATCCAAAGCTCTGGATTATTTCAGAAAGTATTCTGCACTCAGAGATTCGATTATCAATACAGATATTGGTAAAAAAATAACAGAACTTCAGGTTGAACAAAAAACAGAAAAGGTCGAGATGGAAAACCACCTTTTAAGTGAGCAAAATAAGGTTCAGGAACTGTCGCTTCAACAAAAAAATCTGTTAATATATTCTCTTGGTGCAATTACTATATTGATTCTGACTTTGATAACTCTTTTATTCAGCAGGTTTAGGAACAAACAAAAAGCCAATAAAGAACTTGAGGAGAAGAATAAAAGCATTATGGAAAAAAATATCTTTCTTCAGGTTTTAATGGACACAATTCCGAACCCGATGTTCTATACTGATACTCAGGGCAGACTGTTGGGTTGTAATAAGGCATTCAGGAGTTTTCACCATAAGACTGAAGATGAATTAAAAGGCACGGTTGTTTATGATTTATATTCAGAAGATGTTGCAAGTGCTTGTTTTAAAGACGACCTCTTATTGCGTGAAAATAAGGGAATGAGGCATTCGGAACTCAGGATCAGGCTGGATGACGGAAAGGAACATGACCTTATTTTTTATAAAAATACTTATCTTGATAGTAAAAATGAATTTGCCGGATTGCTTGGAATAATGCTTGATATTACAAACCGGAAGAAAGCTGAAGACAGCCTAAAAAGGTCGGAAAAAAAATTAAGAGAGCTTAATGCAACAAAAGATAAGTTTTTCTCAATAATAGCCCACGACCTTAAGAATCCTTTTAATATAATTATGGGTTTTTCCGATTTGCTTTCAACTGGATATGACCATTATAGTGATGATGAAAAAAGAAAGATGATAAAGAATCTTCACGAAGCTTCGGCCAATACATATAAGCTTTTACAAAATCTGCTTGAATGGGCAAAGGCACAACTTGGGAAAATTACCGTTAAGCCTGAGGTTTTTGATTTGAAAAATATTGCCGATGAAAATGTTGAGGTTTTCAGCTCAGTTGCAAAGAATAAAAATATAAATATTGGATCGGAGATTCCGTATAAAACTCTTGTCAAAGCTGATAAAAATATGATCAATACGGTAGTCAGGAACCTTGTTTCAAATGCAATAAAGTTTACTCCCGAGGGAGGTAAGATCGAAATATCAGCAAGGATATTGAATGGCCATACAGAGTTTTGTGTTGCCGATAACGGAGTTGGAATAAAAAGTGAGAATATCGGAAAACTCTTCAGTATTTCCGAACAGTTTAAGTCGGTCGGAACAAATAACGAAACAGGCAGCGGGTTAGGCCTTATACTTTGTAAAGAGTTTGTTGAAAAAAACAATGGAACAATATGGGTCGAAAGTGAATACGAATCAGGTAGCACATTCCGTTTCATATTGTCAACTGCTTCTCTTCCGGGCTGATCAGTTATTACCGTTTTATATTAAGGATTACATATAATTGTAATTTGGCTGGTCTATTACAAAAATTATCTTAATATTGCAGTAAAATTTGAAAATAATAATGAAGTTAAAATTTGTCATATTCTTATGTGTTTTTTTGTCATCAGGCTTTTTTTCTATTGCAGGTAATGAAGTAGATAGTCTTGAGCAGGTATTAAAACAGGTTAGCGGTGATGAAAAATTTGAACTTTTAATAACCCTGTCAAAAAAATACTGGTACACAAACCCTGATAAATCAATAGAATACTGTAATAATGCCTTGTCATTAGCTGAAGATCAAAACGATAGAGAAAAAATTGCACGTGCCTATAACCGATTAGGAAACGGATATTATTTTAAAAGTGAAAATGAAAAGGCAATAAGCTATTACGAAAAATCGCTTGAGTTAAGTGATGAAATAGGATATTATAAAGGAGTTGCCAGGGCATCAAACAATATGGGCCTTATATATCAAATGTTGGGAGATTATGATAAAGGTATTGAGTATTATTATATTTCATTAAAAAATGAGAATAAAATTGGCGATAAATTCGGAATCGCAAATTCTTATAACAACCTTGCCAATATTTATTACAGATTAGATGATTTTGATAAAGCGCTTAAGCTTTACCTGAAGAATCTGGAAGTTTTTACCGAGCTTAATGCCAAGCCCGGCATTCTTAGTTGCTATACTAATATTGGAAGTGTCTATTCCGAAAAAAAGCAGTTTGACAAAGCTGAAGAGTTTCTTTTAAAAGCTTATGATCTTAGTGTTGAGCTTGACAATATTGATATGCAGGCTGCAAATATCAATAATCTTGGGAAAGTTTATTACAGGAAAAAGGAGTACAGAAGAGCACTTGATTTTTATTACAGGGCTTTGAAGATAAATGAAAGCATGGATGATAAATGGTCTTATTCTAATACTTTGCAAAATATCGGACTTGTTTATATGGAGCAGGGTCGGTTGAATAGTGCATTCAACAGTTTCAGGAAGGCCTTGTCTGTTTCAAAAAAATACGGGATGAAAAGCCTGACAATGACCCTGTATAATGATATCTCGGGATATTATGAGAAAGTTGGAGATTATAAAAGTGCCTTGAAATATCATAAACTTTATTCTGAAGTTAATGACTCAATTTACAACGAAGACACAAGAAGTCAGATAGCAGAGATAGAAAATAAATATCAGTTTCAGCATAAAGAGCAGCAATTGAAACTTTATGAGAAGGAAAATGAGGTACAGAGCCTTCAGATTAAAACACAAAGGTATGTTATATATTCTGTTGTCAGTTTTAGTATTTTGATTCTTGTGCTTGTAATCCTGTTTTATTATCGTTCGCATATTAATAAAAGAGCCCGAATGGTTCTTGAAGAGAAGAACACAAAGATAACCGAGCAAAAAATTCTTTTAGAAAAAGCAGTTTCTGAACTAAGGGAGAGCGAGGAGAAACAAAAGTCACTCATATCAAATATTCTGGATGGGATTTTTATAATTCAGAATAACCGCCTTCTGTATGTTAATGAAGCTGGTGAGCAGATTTCAGGATATAGTTTCTATGATCTTCAGGAACTTAACTATCAGGACATTGTTCATCCAGACGATCAGGCGTTGGTTGTAGATAACCATAGAAAAAGATTACGTGGCGAGAAAGTGTCTAATTCATATCAGTTCAGGCTAATACATAAGAACGGTAATATTGTAAATGTGTTAATTAGTGCAGGCGCCATTAGCTATCATGGCCAGAAGGCAATTTTGGGAACACTTAAAGATATTACTAACCAAAAGAAATATGAAGATGCCTTGATTCATGAAAAAAAGCAGGCGGAGCAGGCTACAAAATCCAAGTCGATGTTTCTTGCAGGAATGAGTCACGAAATTCGCAATCATCTTAACAGTATTATCGGTATAGCAGATGTTCTTAAAGAAACGAAATTGACTGACGAGCAGATGGAATACCTTAATATTATTGATGTTTCGGGTAATAACCTTTTAAATATTATCAATGAGATTCTTGACTTTTCAAAGATTGAATCAGGACATGTAATTTTGGAAAAGGAGGAATTCTCAATCTCGAAAGTCGTAAATGATGTTATATCCTTGCATGAAATAAATGCTAAGAAAACCAATCTGTATCTGAAGGCCGATATTTCAAAAGAAATAAATGACATAGTTATCGGAGACCCTGTTCGCGTTTCTCAGGTTCTTATTAATCTTGTAAGCAATGCGCTCAAGTTTACAGATAATGGAGGGATAACAATAAAGGTCGTTCCTGACATCAGGCAGAAGTCCGGAAAAGCAAAGAATGATATTGCAATCAAATTTATGGTAATAGATACCGGTATCGGTATTTCAAAGGACAGTCAGAATAAGTTGTTTAAACCATTTTCTCAGACACATGCTGCTGTTGAGCGAAAAAAGGGTGGCACAGGTTTGGGTCTTGTTATTAGTATGCACCTTGTTGAAATGATGCAGGGGAAAATTGGAATTGTTTCTGATGTTGGAAAAGGGTCAACCTTCTGGTTTACTGCTAAATTTCAAATATCAAGTGCAGAACTTTTAAAAGGTGAACCGGGTGCAAATACAACCTTGACTAATAACAGAATAAAGATATTACTTGTTGAAGATAATGTATTAAATCAGCATCTTACAACAAGTATTCTTACGAAAGGAGGCTATAAAACAGATGTTGCAGAAAACGGCAAGGTCGGGCTGGATCTTTATAAGAAAAATATCTACAATATAGTTTTAATGGATATTCAAATGCCGGTTATGGATGGAATTGAAGCAACCAGAATGATCAGGAAATTTGAGAAGACAGCTGCCGGTAATAATAGACGGGCTAAAATAATTGCAGTTACGGCTCATACGAAAGAGGGGGAAAAACAACGACTTTTTGAAGCAGGAATGGACCTTTATCTTAGTAAACCCTTTAAATCATCAGACCTTATTGACCTTATTAAGAAAATAGAAGATAGTTAACAAAATGAAAGAAAAACTTGAAGCTTTTGAGCATCTTTTGTTAATAATGGATGAACTAAGGGAGAAGTGTCCCTGGGATAAGGTGCAGACTTTTGAGAGTCTAAGACATCTCACAATTGAAGAGACCTACGAACTTTCGGAAGCAATCCTGGATAAGAAGATTGATGAGATAAAGAAGGAACTGGGCGACCTGATGTTGCATATTGTTTTCTACTCAAAAATAGGTTCTGAAACCGGAGATTTTGATATTGCAG
>JAOZOC010000178.1 GCA_029933495.1 Bacteroidales bacterium | reverse complement strand
GAGGATGAATTTATAAGCCGTGTACAGATTGGAGATATTGATAATGCAAGCGGATGGACCGGCTACTCCGATTATACATATTTATCTACAACTATTCCCGGAAATTACTGGGCGCAAATCACCGTCACCAACGGTCCGCCAAATTATAGTGCTGATGAATGCGGTATTTGGGTTGACTGGAATCAGGATGAAGATTTTGATGACTCAGGTGAAGCTATTTCCGTCTCAGGAACTTCCGGAAATGGCCCTTACACTGCCACAATAGCACCCGAATGGCCATATATTGCACAAGGTGATTATAGAATGAGGATAAGGATAACATATGACCAGGCCCCAACACCTTGCGGAACAGATTATTACGGAGAGGTTGAAGATTATACAATTCATATCGGCCCGGATGCTCCTAATGAGTGGTTAGGAGAAATTAATGAAGACTGGAATGAGGATGGTAACTGGCTGTTTGAACATGTCCCATATTATTACGAAGATGTAGCAATTCCATCTGATGTGCAATATTTTCCTTCTGTTTATGGATCTGATGCCGAATGTTATAACCTGACAATTAATGACGGAGCCGAACTTGAAATATACAATAAAAAACTGACTACAAATGGGAATATGGTTATTTACGGGCAATTGGAAATGTCGAATCCCAACGGAATAATTGACTGTCAAGGTAATGTGAACTGGAACAATAATTCAACAGCAGATTTTTCGGCACCGGCTATGTTCGATGTTTACGGCAACTGGTCTTTTAATACCGGTTCAAATGTTCAGATTGATGACGGATGGGTGGCTTTCAGAGGTAGCACTGACAGCGAAATAAAATCGAAATCCCCGACCAGTTATTTGCATAGTATTTACATTAACAAAAACAACGCTGCTTTGCGAATAGTAAGCGATGCAAATAACCCTTTGGTTATGAGCGGCGATATTAATATTCAACCGGGAAGCCAGTTTATCAATGAATCAACTCAGGATATTATTTGCAGGGGTGATTTTTACAACGGCGGTTTTTTTGATTTTTCAAGTTTGGCAGGTTCAAACACCTCTTTTATTTTTAATGGCGGAAATCAGAGTATAACTATGGATGTTACCTTTAGTTTTTTTAATAATCTAAAAATAAACCCATCGGGATGGGTAAATATGTACTCCGGCGATATAAATGTTGATGGAAACCTTACAATAGAGAGTGATATTTTTTATGCTCAGGGAAGTACAATCTATGTAGGTGGAGACTGGGTAAACAATGTCGGCCCTGATGCTTTTGAAGAAGGTACGGGCAAGGTTGTTTTTAACGGTAATGGCATTCAAAACTGCTCAACCGAAGAATTTAACACGTTGGAAATCAATAACCCGGCCGGAGCTTTATACATAAATGCTTCAAATGTAACTTGTGCCGCTTACGACTGGACAGATGGTGCTATTGATGTATTTAACGGAGGTGTATTTACTGCCAATGATTTGGTCGACAACGGAATTTATGGTAAATATGTCCTAAGTGATGTTGGAGTCATAAATCTTACCAACTATGACGGATATGTTGACCTTGACGGTGAAATTTATATCAACAACGGAACAATGAATGTATACGGCGGAACAACAGATAGCTATTGGCCGTATATTGCCAATGCTAAAATAACAATGCTGGATGGGGTATTGGATTTTCATGACTGTGGCATTCATATTTTTAATACCAGTAGTTATAGTTTGGATGATAATATTCAGGGAGGAAAGATCCGTACTTCTATGGGTTTCATTGGCGAAAGAAATGATTTTACACCCACAGCGGGTACTTTCGAGTTTTATGGCAGTGGCGATTATTCTCTCAGCCAATCAAACGGCTGTACGCTCCACAATGTAAAAATCAATAAATCGGCCAAAGAAGGTTCGGCAGGTTCAACCGGAACTCCCATTATTGACCAACGCTCGGGAAAGGTATTGTCGGATGGGGGAAAATCCAATACAATAACACTTGCTTCCGATGTTGTCATTTTTTATTTGATAATAACAGCCGGCGAATTGAAACTAAACGGGCACGAACTAACCGTAGAACACGATTGTGATGTATTTGGCACTTTGACAATGGACAATGCCGCCGATATCATTACTCTGGGTGAGTCGAATTATTGGTGGCCTAACCTTGATTTTTATTCAGGTTCAACCGGGAATTTTGCGAACGGTATTGCCAACATTTACGGATTCTTAGTGTCATATGCAGGATGTTCATTTACCGCATCAATAAACAATACAATTTACTTTAAAGGTACAAAATCTGGCGGCCTTTCAAACTATGAACCTACAGCAGTTTACGGAAATATCGTAATTGACAAAGATGCAAATCATACAACATATATTCACTATGCTTCAACAGAAGATATTATTGTTAATGGCTCATTTACCATTAATCCCAATAATATCTTTGAAATGCAGGATAATACAATGATTGTACACGGTGACTTTACCGATAATTCGTCAAGTGAGATATATATTTACACAACAACAAAGTCAAATTCACCCGGGGTAAGCTCACCGAAAGGAAGCATACAAGGTAACACCAAAGCCAATGGCGGCCACCTTGAGCTGGATAACGACTTTACCCTTAACGGGCTTTTGGATGTTGGTGATGGGGATGCCCTGTTGCACGGTGATTTAACCATGGATCCAACGGCTGTCCTCACAATTACGGGGGGAAGCGTTGTTGCCGACCAACCTTTTCAAACCGGAGGTTACGAATGGCAGAAGCTATACGGCTCAATTATCCTGAACAGCGGCTTGCTTGAAATAAGCCACAACAGTATTGAGTTTTCTAACACATCGGAAAACAATATTTATGGAGGTACGATAAGGTGCGGATGCTCATTTGTTATCAATTCAACATTGAACGGTATTTTTAATGCCAATGGAGGAACAGTAGAAATGACAGGCACAGGTGATTATCCTGCAATAAATTGTGCGTTTGACGACGAAAATGCTTTTTATGATTTGGTAATCAATAAAAGTAGCGAAATTAAACTTGAGTCTGATATTGAAATTGTAAATGACCTGACAATCAACAGTGGAATTCTGAATACATACAGTGCCTATGGCGACCAGCACAATATTTACCTTGGCGGGAACTGGAACAATAACGTTGGACCGGAAGCTTTTGAGGAAAATACGGGAACGGTTACCTTTAACGGATATGACAGTCAGGAATCCTCATCAGAAGAATTTCACAAACTGGTATTGGAAAATTCTGGTGGGCGATTAGAACTTACAAGCGGACAATCAGTAAGTTGCCAAATATATCAATGGTTGGACGGAGAGCTAAATGTTTCAAACGGTTCCTTTACAGCTTACGATTTGTTTGATAATGGGATTTATGGTCGCTATCACTTATCGAATAATTCCTCATCAATTAATCTTTATCAGAATGCTACACAATATGTTGACCTGAATGGTGATTTGATAATTGATGGTGGTATAATGAATATTTATGGAGGAAATGGGTATAGTTGGTGGACGTATGCAGCAAGTGCATCAATTACGATGAGTGATGGTATCTTAGATTTTCACGATCAGGGAATATGGATTAGTGATGCAAATACTTTTAATGAAAATATTACTGGAGGAACAATCAGGACATCTCTGGGATTTGTAGGAAAAAGGAGTGACTTTGCCCCTTCAGGAGGAACTTTTGAGTTCTATGGTAGCGGAGACTGTTCAATAAACCAAATAAATGGTTGCACTTTGTATAATGTGATTATTGACAAATCATCAAAAGAAAGCTCTAAAAGCTTTCAGGCAGAACCAATTATAGACCAGCGTTCGAATGAGATTTTATCGGATGGGGGAAAATCAAATTCTATTGCTTTACTTTCAAATTTTATTTTTAATGGTAATTTTACAATTAATAATGGAATATTTTCAACAGACATTTACAACCTTACAGTAAACAATAATGTTGAGATTAACAATGGTGGTGTTCTCAATATAGGTGGAGATGGTCAGCTTATACTTAATAGCAATAGTGTATTAAATGTCAACTTCGATGGAACACTAAATCTTGTTGAAGGCTCAGTCCTTAAGATTGGAGATAATGGAACCGTTGATATTAATAGCGGAGCAACATTAAGCTCTATAGGAGTTTCAGGACATAATGCAACAATAACACATAATAATACAGGATATTATGCATTAAATGTTAACAGCGGGGGGACTTTGTCGTCAGAATATACGACTTATGAATATATGGGAACAGCATACGGGATTAATATAAAAGATGGTGCAATTGTTTATCCTGATGATTGCTTTAGCTTTTGTGAATTTGACCTCGGAGACCCTTCAATTGCAAACGGAGCATTGCTTACTGTTAACAACAACCAGTATCTATCAATTGAGAATTCAATATTCTCAACATCAGGAGCAACCTATAATGTCAGAAAAGATGTTGACAATGGTTCAGTATTTTTTAAAGATTATTCTGGTGCATTTTCTGGTGAAGATTATGATTTGGATCCCTATAACCGCATTGACTGGTTTGTACCTGAATTCAGTGTTGACCCGGTAAACATTTCTGTCGGGCCTTTAGCCGATACCGTTCATATCATCATTACTTCCAACACCAATTGGGAACTGGCAATAACTTATCCTTATTATGAATGGATTTCATTGTCCTCCTATTCGGGAAACGGAAATGATACCGTAAAAGTTTTTATTAACGAAAATTTAAGCGCAAACCCACCACGTTACGGGTATATTAGAACTTTGCCCGAAGGGCTTCCCGAGGGTTATATTTCAGTTGACCAGGAAGGCGTTGAATTATATGTTGATCCAAATTATTTTGATGTAACACCAGAGGCTGGTACCGAATCATTAATCATACAATCCAACACATATTGGACATTAAGTTTAGCAGGTTCGTGGATGTCCCTTTCAGAACTATCAGGATTTGGCAACGACACTATTGTGATCAATTATGAAGAAAATACTGAGTTTATATATAGAGAAGGATATATATATGTTGAAACCGAATATGGAGTCCTTAACGAAAATGTGACATTTTATCAGGAAGCTTCAGAACCGGAACTTACAGTAACGCCTTCCGAAAGGAATGTTTCCGCTGCGGCTGGAACAACATCGTTTTTCGTGTTTTCAAATACCAATTGGTATATAAGCAGTATTCCGGATTGGTGTGAAATATCATGCACTAATGGTTATGGAGACGATACATTAATTGTTACTTATAACCAAAACATATCTTTAAGCCCGAGAACTGGTGATATTATGGTTTATGAAACGTATATTGGATTGAGTGTTACCGTCACGGTCAACCAGGAAGGTGCCGGAGCTTTCGACCTCGATCTGACAGTTTATCTTGAAGGCCCTTTCAACGGCACTACAAATCAGATGGAAACCAACCTGAACAGTCTGCTTCCTGTTGCTCAGCCTTTTAATCCGGCATTGCCATATTACGGCAACCCGATGCCCGACTGGTACTATACCGGAGCAGAGAACACCCCTGTGCCGAACGGCTATGTGGTTGACTGGCTGCTCATTGATCTGCGGGATGCCACAAATGCTGCAAATGCCACACCTGCCACCTCCTTCAAGCAGATGGCTGCCTTTGTTTTGAATACAGGTCAGGTCGTCGGCTTGGATGGTTCTTCTATTCTATCATTCACTCATTCATTCATTCACTCATTATATGTAGTAGTTTGGCACAGAAATCACCTTGGAATTCTTTCGGCCAATGCTCTGAACCGCACAGGCAACACATACACCTACGACTTTTCATCCAGCCCGGGACAGGCTTATGGCACCTCAGCCCAAAAACTTCTCGGTGGCGGAAAATGGGGAATGATTAGCGGCGACGGCAACGGCGACGGAGACATTACGGTTGACGACTTAAACGATGTCTGGACACCTGAAGCAGGAACAAAAGGTTATCTCGGAGCCGATTACAATATGGATACACAGGTTGAAAACAGAGACAAGAACGACAATGTTGTTGAAAATCTGAGCAGCAGTTCGCAAATACCCGAATAAGAGTTAGAACGTTCTTTAAAAAATGCCGAATCAAAGTAGATTAAAAAATCTACTTTGATTCGAGCATTAACTGCTTCTAAGCAGAAACATTTTGTTTCTGCAAAGAATCAGTAAACATCTTCGCAAAAGGCTGACAGAATCTTTCCGTCAGCCTTTTTTTCTTTATATCTTTGCGCTTTCAAAATCATCAAATTATTATGCTATGAAAAATATTTTATTTTTAACAATCGCCGTTTTGTTATCAATATCCCTGTCGGCACAGGAAAAAAAGGTTGTCAGATTAGAACATGTCTCCAAAACCGATTTTCTGAATCTTGTAAAAAAAGGTTATGACATTGCAGCCTTTAAGCCAAATTCATTTATTGATGTTGTTGTAACCAAAAATGAGGAAAACCTTCTGAAAGATGAAGGATATAGTTTTAAAACCGTGCAGACTGAAGAACAAATCAAAAAAAATCTTGTTGTCGGTAAAACACTGAGCGGTTACCGTACTTATACCGATTTACTTACCGAATTACAACAGATTGAAACGAATAACCCATCAATTTGCAAGCTTTATGACATTGGCGATACACGCGGGAAAGAGTATGCAAACGCAGGTAATGCAAATTATAACAATTATCAGCAGGATATCTGGTTGCTGAAAGTTTCGGATAATGTGGCTGTCGAAGAGGATGAACCATCGGTTTTTTATTTTGCAGAGCATCACGCACGCGAACCGATCAGCCTTGAGGTCAATATGTATATTCTGAATTACCTTGTTTCAAACTACGGCACCGACCCCGATATAACAAACTGGATAAACAGTACGCAAATATGGTTTGTAC
>JAOZOC010000744.1 GCA_029933495.1 Bacteroidales bacterium | reverse complement strand
CATTACGATAGAAGACACAACTTCAATGTTATGGCAACCGTTTTTGCCGGAGATAAAAACCAATGGCAGTTTAATGCCAGATGGAATTTCGGCACAGGATTTCCTTTCTTCAAAACCACAGGTTACTATGAATTTATCAAACTTGATGAAAATGAAGTTAATAACTACCTGACGCAAAACGGAGATATGCGTATTCTGCTTGGTGACGAAACCGATCAGGGAAGACTACCTAACTACCACCGTTTGGATATCAGTGTTAAGAGAAGTTTCAAATTTAAAAAAAGCAGTACACTTGAAGCCGAATTCAATATCGTGAATGTCTATAATCAGAAAAATATTTTCTATCAGGACAGGATTACAAATGAGACAATCTATCAATTACCGTTTCTGCCTGGGTTGAGAATTGGTTATTATTTTTAAAAAATATTTTGTATCTTTGACACTGATAATTTTCAGTTATTATTTTGTAATGAGCAGAGGTTCAAAGCCGTCTAAAAAATCAATCTTAATATTCCCCATCGGGCAATTAATAATCGCTCTCATATTCCTGCTAAGTATTCAAAATATCTTTGCGGAAGACAAAATACAACTACTTGAAAGCAAGCTGATAAACCTTCCAGACGATACAACAAAAGCAAACACCCTGTTAATTTTAGGTAAACACTTTTGCAGCATTGACAATGACAAGGCCCTGATGTACCTTCAAGAAGCATTTTCCATCTCAACTGAATTGGATTATCAGGAAGGAATTGGGTTGAGCCTATTATGGCAGGGGCGGGTATATTATTATAAAGATGACTATCCGCTATCCAACAAATACCTTGACAAAGCCAAAAAAATACTGGAGAACACAGAAAGTATTGATGATCTTGCCTTCGTATATTTTGCATTAGGAGAAAACTGTCGCATCACAGGCGACAACTTTCGTGCATTGGAAATGTATAAAGCCGCTATACAATTGGCAGAAAAAACAGGAAATGAAGAAATGGCATCATCCTATTACTGTAGTATTGGCGTTGTTCTTCTTAGCAGGAATGAAACTGAGAAGTCTTTGAAATATTTTAGAGAAGCACTATCCATTAAGAAACGTATAAATGATAGGATCGGGATATCAAATACTTTAACCAGCATTGGTAAATCATATGAACTTTTAGGAGAGTTTGATTCTTCATTATTATGCCATTATGAGGCTCTAGAAATTCGTACTGCACTGAAAATGGACAGGCATATTGCCGGCTCGGAATACAAGATTGGAGGTGTATTAATCAAAATGCATAAGTATAAGGAAGCAGAGAATCATTTGCAAATTGCATTGAAAAAATTTACCGGGCTTAAGGAAAAAACCGGAATTATTATTACAAATCTTAGAATAGCTGTTGCACGAAATTATCTGGGCAGAACAGACGCAGTGAATCTTGCTCAGAACTCTCTGGCTATGGCAAAAGAAATTGATAATCCTTACCTTATCAGTCATGCATTTAAAATATTATCTGACATTTGCTATAATAATAAGAACTATCAGGATTCTCACAATTACTTGTTAAAATATAAAGATTTGCAGGACAGCCTGTTCTCTGCTGAGAAAGAGCGATTGCTAACAGAGTTTGAAACAAAATTTCAATTACCACCTTTAAGAACATTTATGGAGAGCTAAATGATACCTAATCCATTACCACCACAACACATTAGTAAAATATTGCAAAATAATTCTACTGAATTACTAGAAGATCAGGCAATTAATAATTCATTTA
>JAOZOC010000177.1 GCA_029933495.1 Bacteroidales bacterium | reverse complement strand
TTTATGACGGGGATTCAGATTCCTCACCGGTGCTCGGCCAGTTTTCAGGAGATGAAATACCTCCCGAAATTGTTTCGACGGGAAACAAAGTTCTGGTTACTTTCACAACAAACGATAATACGACTGCTGAAGGCTGGTTTTTGCATTATTCGTGTGAAAAGCCGGACTGGTGTACAGGTATGACTGATCTTACTGAGGAAACAGATACTATTGATGACGGTTCTGGAACATTTTTCTATCACAACGGAACAAGCTGTATGTGGCACATTCATCCTCAAGATGCTATTGAGATTACCCTTAACTTCCTAAATTTCGAGACAGAAGAGGACTTTGACATTCTTAAAGTTGTAAACGGGGAAAACAATGAGGTGCTAGCCCAATATTCAGGGCTTTTTGAGCAGGGAAATCTTCCCGAATCTATTACATGTCCATCAGGTAATATGTATCTTATATTCTCCACAAACCAAACAGTAACTTTTCAGGGATGGAAAGCCTGGTATTATATTATAACAACAGGAACAAAAGGCTTTTTATCAGACAATAATCAAGTAAGATTATTTCCAAATCCTGCTAAAGATGAGGTAAATATATCACTGAAATTAGCTAAAAAACAAAATCTAAAGATTACTCTTATCAGCTCTGAAGGTGTCGGTAAAAAGGAGTTTAGTATTTTAAATGCTTCAGGTGATGCAAACAGGTTAATAAATATTGAAGAGTTACCCGCGGGGATATATTTTATAATTGTTAAAGGAGAAACTGTGAACTTTACAGGCAAATTTGTCAAGAAGTAAAACTACAAAAGGCTACTGTTTCAGTATCTCCTGCAAATACTTATTTACAGCCTCTGCATACTGCATCATTCCATAATCGGAAGGATGTGTGCCATCCACATAGCTGTCAATGGTCAGATCAAGGTTGGACCTGGGAATAAGATAAATACCATCTATTCCAATGGATTTCAGGTAATCAAATGTCTCATGATTTATTTTATTAAGGTTTGTGTAAATATCTTTACGATTTTGATTTGTCTCACCGTCAGAGTATCCCGAATGGTCAATCAGCAAAACGGGAACTGAAGGATGTTTTTGCTTTAGTATGTTTATCGAAGCTATGATTCTCTGTCTTATCTCTTC
The DNA here is from genome assembly GCA_029933495.1 of Bacteroidales bacterium. Taxonomy (GTDB): domain Bacteria; phylum Bacteroidota; class Bacteroidia; order Bacteroidales; family JAADJA01; genus JAADJA01. The sequence continues at coordinate 5,761 of JAOZOC010000177.1, read as the reverse complement.
GTTTGGGATATTTTTATTTGGCCCCAGATTGGGCAGGCAATCAAGGATATAGACACAAGCATCTATTTCCGTCATCAGAGAAATAAGTTCCGGTTCAAGCATTCCGTTCCCTGAGAAACCGAGATTTATCACCGGCAAATCAATCATTCTGCCAAGAACAGCACTCCAGGCCATTCCCGGACGCGATGCACAGGCTCCCTGTAATATTGAAGTGCCGTAAATAACGACAGGCTTTTCACTTCTTACCTGCAACCCTTCTAATATTGCACCTTCAGGAACACCGATTTCCATCCACTCAACTGAATTATACAGAGGCATATACAGATAAAAATCAAGTGAACTGTCAGAACTTAAAGTAGCTGAAACGGTATTTACAAACCGATATTTAACAGTGTCGCCAAATGAGTAATTTCCCTTGAACCAAATCCAGTCATCGGATCTGTTTTTTGAATAAAGGTCAACGCCACTGACTCCTGTGGAAGGCATATGAGGAAAAGCATATCCTCCGGAAACTTTATAGCGTACATGAATTCTGTTTGCATTACTTCTGAAACGAACGACCAAACCAGCAGAATTTTTTGACAAATACCACAAAGGTTTTCTGACTAAAGTTTCTGCTCTTTCAGGCAACCGGCTGTAAAAAGACGATACTTCATCAGGCCATCCCTGGCCTTCGACTACAGATTTATTTGCAGGATTCCACCAGACAATTTCATTTTGCTCCTGTGAAAAGGAAAAACTGACCTGAGAGAGAAAAGAAGCCAATAATATAAAAATCCTTAATTTCATATAAATAGAATAACTATTACTTCAATTCTTTTACAAATAAATTTTCCTCAGCCTCACGGAATCCAAGTTTACTCAGATACTTTGAATGCTTCCTGCTGTTTGATTTTACAACAACTTTTTCAAATTCGTCTTTTAAAAAACGGTCTCTCAAACGGTGATAAATAAAATGTCCGTTTTTATAATCCCTGTATTGCGGCACAACATAATCAAGCCCAACCTTCAAAGTATGACCGTCTTCGCGGTGCGCAAGAAATATTCCCGCAACATTCATATTCCTCAAAACGAAAAAGCTTATCGTGTTCTTTTCAGGATTATATGAAAAGCCCGGGAAAAACTTCTGAATTTCTTTGCTATTAAATTCAAGAAACCTCAGCAAATATTTGTTATCACCTCTCACCTCAAGTGTACTAAATAACTCCTTTTTTGAATATATCCTGTAAAGGTAATAAATATCAACTGTAGCAATAAACCCATTCAAAGCCATAACAGGTATTGCGTCAATAAAAAAGCCATAAGTGGAAAAACTCAGAGCACCCACCAGGTTTATCCATCGGAACTTCACTATGGAGCTCATTGTCATTGACAAGGCTATAATGGCCGATGCAGCGTACCCAAACCAGGTTAAATATTCCATATTCATATATTGTTAAGTTTTACTTTCCGACAATAACAAACTCCGTCCGTCTGTTTCTTGCACGACCCGTTTCAGTATCGTTTGTATCAATTGGCTTAGTTTCGCCAAACCCTTTATAGCTCAATCTTTCATGGGCTATTCCTTTTTCAATCAAATAGCTGTAAACAGCTTCAGCTCTGTTTTTTGAAAGCAGCATATTATCCTCATCATTCCCTATGTTATCAGTATGTCCCTGAATAGAAACACTTAAAGTGGGATTACCGTTTAGAAAATCATCAAATTCGTCAATAACAATCTTTGATTCAGGATTTAGTTCAAAGGAATTAAAATCAAAATAGATATCATTCAGGCGATAAGACTTCCCGACTATGATCGGCTCAAGATTTAAGTCCAGCACTGCAGGATTGGAAAACCGCGGGCTCATCTTCGATATATATTTTGACTCCTGCACATATCCCTTCTTCTTGACAGTCATTATAAAGTCATTCTTAAACAACAATGCTGATACATATTCACCACTGGTCGAGTCAACTTTGATTTCAGTAATTTTCTTTGTCTCCACATTCTTCACTTCAATCAGTGCATCACGCAGATTACCTGTACTATCACTCTCAACTTTACCTTTCAGAAACAGTACCTTTTCGGGACGGGCTTCCTGATAAAGCTCAAAAGAGTAAAGATCCCATCCACCAAATCCATTGTACTTGTTGGAAGCAAAATAGCCGGTTTTACCATCTGTGCTTGCAAAAAATCCCACCTCATCATCCTCAGAATTAATTGGATAACCAATATTTTTCGGTTTCACCCACTCACCATCAGGCTTAAGTTTGGTAAAAAATATATCATAGCCTCCAAGTCCCATAAGTCCGTCAGACGAAAAGTAGAGTGTCTGACTATCAGTATGAATAAAAGGTGATTTTTCATTTCCAGGTGTATTAATTTCAGGCCCAAGGTTTTCAGGCGGGCACCAGTTACATGAATCCACCTTAACTGTCTTGTAAATATCATAACCACCATAACCACCTTCCCTGTCGCTAACAAAATAAAGCACTTTTCCGTCAGAAGTAATGGTCGGCTGCGATTCCCATGAATCCTCACGATTCACCTTATCACTGATACTGACAATATCTGACCACTTATGATTTTCAAATACTGATGTGCAAATATCACAATTATAATATTTTTTATCATCTGTAAATTTACAAAGTGTATAAAACAGCCTCTTATTATCAATTGTAAGCGATGCCCCGCCTTCATTATCGTTCATATTAAATGGGAATGGCATTTCGCGTCCTCTGTCAAACACACCTTCATCCCTGATTGAATACATAAACGTCTCTTTACTGGTTGTGCGCCTAACAATATCATCGCGGGAGGTTGGAATTTTTATGCGTCTCGTAAACAGAGCAAATTCATTGTCAGGAGAGATTATCGGCAGGTATTCATCACTTGATGTTGATATTCCGGACACAGGCTTGGGATCGAAAGGCACCGGATGGTTAAGCATCTCGCTGTAAAACTTTGAAAACTCCTGGATTCCCACAGCTTCATTGTAATCCTCATCTGTTTTTATCTTGTCCACATCATCCAGAAAAATTGAGATAGCATCATAAGCCTTATCATAATCTTCTGCGCCAAAGTAAATCCTCGCGAGATGGTAATAGGCATAAACATCATAAGTGGGACATATTTCAACCACACTTAAAAAGTTGGCCTTTGCCTCCTTCAGATTCATACGACTATCCTGGATATATATCAGTCCAAGAACAAAAAATGCATCTACATATTCCGGTTCAATTTCAGTAGTGGTTTTTAATTCCCTGATAGCTTCTGAATAATTCCTGTGCTTGAATGCTGTTATAGCTTTATCATAAATCTTGTCAGCCCTTGAATTATCTATTTCGGGGCATTGAATAGTATCCTGGGAAAAAACTAAATATGACGGTAGCAGGATAAAACCCAACAATAAAAAAACAGCAATTGAAAACAATTTCATAAAAATGTCCCCTTTGATTAATTACTTTTTAAAATCCTGTCAGCCTCTGTCTGAGCATTCTTCTTTATATTTGCAGCTTGTTTCTTGGCCGTATCAACCAGTTGCCAGGCTTTCCTATCGGCTTCGGCAGTAAGATTGTTTGCTTGCTTATCAGCCTCCTTTCGAACCTTTTTTGCAGCTTCTTTGGCAGCCATCTCAGCTATCATACCGTTTTTCTTACCCTCAGCTTCCAGATTCTTAGCCTGTTTTTCTGCCTCATCACGTATCTGCTTTGCACCGGTTTTAGATTCACTTCTTATTCTTTTAGCTTGTTTTTCTGCTTCCTTTATTAATTTTTGTACTTCGGCATCAGCATCTTCAATCAGTTTCTGTGCTTTAGCCTTAGCCTCTTTACTTAGCTCCTCTTTCTGTTTCTTTATCTCCTCTTTGACTTTCTCCTTAATATTTTCAGTCGTACTTTTACCCGTATCTCCAAGTCCGGTTTTTATTTGCGGTTTTGAGAGAGTTCCTCCAATTGTGATGTTAACAGGAACAGTTTCTCCAAGACTGAAATTTGTACCGTATTTGTTAGCTTCTTTAACAAGATTTTCAAGAGCACTGTTTGCAGCCGAACCGAATTCCTTTCTCGGAATATTGAGGGTCATAACATACTCTATTGATTCGTCAAAACCTGTCCAGCCGCTAATTTCACCGTCAATATCATTATACTTTATTTCAAAAGGCTCAACCATTATCTTTCCGTCAACAAATTCAAATTCAAGCAAAATTTTATTGATATCCATACTTTTAAGCTTCTCATATTTTATTGCTTCGGCAATTTTATTAAGAGTATTCACATCTTTAATCTTTATGGGAGATGTTTCGAGTTTACCTCCTCCTGTAAGAGTTTCGTAAACAATGGACATCTTATCGTCCAGCACACCGGTCATTTGCATATCAACAGACATCTTTCCATCTGTTTTCTTTGCAATAGGGACGTATTTCTCAATTATAGCAAATGTATTGTACGATTCCTGAATGTCAATATTTTCAATATTAAGATTAAAATCAATTTCCGGTTTTTTCACATCAACAGTGCTGTATATGCCGTCCATAGTAATGCTTCCCTGTAATGTATTCATTTTCAGATTGTCAATCATAATCTTTTTATTCTTTACAGTGAGTTTACCCGTCACATCTGTCATTGTCATGTTATCATAGACAAGAGTCTTGAACCCGGAATTAAGATAAAACTCGATATCAGCCGGAACCTCAACCACCGACATTTCCTCTGAATTTTCCGCCGGTTGGTCACTTCCCGTCTCCTCACCAGCTTCATCCGTTGACATTAAAGCACTTATATTAAAATAATCTGAGGTAGTTTTAAGATGTCCTTTCAGAGTTTTCCCGTTAAAAAAATAGGGCAGATAATTTTCCAGTTTTCCGGTTGCGTTAAAGTCGTTTTTCCCTGTTTTGGAACGAAACGAAACCAGGTCAACATACCCGGGAGCGAAATTTATCTGTGCATGATTTATCTCCAAAGGGTCGGCAAACATTGATGAGTGATAGGTCAGATTCTTAATCAGCATCGAACCGAGCGCAGTAAACTGCTCATATTGTTCATTTTCAATTGCCGACATTTTTCCTTTCAGGGTTATATCAGCCACAAAACTGCCATTCATCTGCTCTCCCTTTTCAAGAGGATAAAAATCCTTAACAGTTGCAAAATCCATTTTCCCTTTGAAACTTGCATCTATATCCGGATCGGAAACCGGCGTTTTTAATAAAAGTGAAGCATCAAAAAGATTACCTGCAAGATTCAGGTGCAGTTTTGACATATCAATAACGGTATTGTCGGCATCGCCACCTTTGTTTGAAATACTCGTTGCAATATTAATATCCGTTACGGCTTTCGGTAAATCAGGATATTTGAATTTTCCGTTCTCAACATTAAGATTAATAACAAAACCGGGCAGATTATTATCGTTGTAAACACCTTTGATATTTCCGTTTAGTGACATTGTGCCAGATGTTTCAATTGTGTTAAAATCCTTTGCATAAACAGCAGGTACAAGCGAAAGAATCTCTTTAAAGTTCGTTTTCAGTGCACTAAAAGTCATCACAAGATTAATATCATCATTATCGAGCATCGAAACGGAACCGTCAAAAGTAACTGCAAGCTCATTCAACTTAAGCTCGTTATTTTTCAGAGTATAAATCTCATTTTTCATATCAGCATCAATATCAGCCCTGTATCTGACCTTCACATTTTTCAGATAATCAATTCTGTCATAATCAAGTGTCATAGAACGGATATCTGTCACTGTTTTTAGAACAGTTTGATCAGCAGTGAAATTTCCCGA
>JAOZOC010000176.1:6222-6896 GCA_029933495.1 Bacteroidales bacterium | reverse complement strand
TCTTAACTCCTTAATGTTACCTTAATGGTTGATTATTCCTGTTTGGTTGTGGCTTGCCCACATTATGAAATCAGTGACAAATACTCCTCCGGAATCCTGTCATTAAAAACGTGATTTCTCGGGGTTATCATTTTTTCCCTCGCTTTCTCAATATCCATTTCCATAATTCTTACTTCGTCCTTGTCGGGAGCGGCAGTAATCAGTGTTTTTCCAAAAGGGTCGGAAATAATTGACTTTCCGCTGAAAGTAACATCCCGTTCAGTTCCATAGCGGTTGGCTGTGATGTTGAAGGTTCTGTTTATCATCCCGTGGACAGGGACGGCCTGCTGGGCATAAGGCAGAACAAGATTTGACGGGTGACAGATAACATCTGCTCCTTTCATAGCAAGGATTCGCCAAACTTCCGGAAAAATCCAGTCGAAACAGATTAATATTCCGATTTTATAAACACCAAAGTCAAAAACCGGAAGTCCGAGATTGCCTTTTTCAAAAATATCCTTTTCGTCCCGGAAAAGATGGATTTTGCGGTATTTGCCCGATAATCCATCAGGTGTGACAAGAACTGCCGAGTTGTATAGGTTTTCTCCTTCCCGTTCGTTTATACCTGCAACAATATTCAAATTGTATTTTCCTGCTTCGTTAGTCAGAAAGTCGATAAAACTGCTGTTTGAAAA
>JAOZOC010000176.1:0-6212 GCA_029933495.1 Bacteroidales bacterium | reverse complement strand
TTCCCTTGACGGAAAGTTGTATCCCGAGTTGGCAAGCTCCGGCAACACTACTAAATCCGCATCTTTTGCCAGAGGCATCAGGGATTTAACAGTTCTTATATTTGCATCCTGATTGCCAAGTTCAGGTCTGAATTGTATGAATCCTGCTTTTATCATTGTCTAATAATATCAAATTCTCCGCTATCTTTCAGTTTTATGATTGTTGAAGCTTTAGTCTTTTTTATCATATTTCTGTTTGATTCCACAATGTAGTCAACACGTTTTTTAATCAAATCCGAAATATCCCTGAAAATATAGGGAGCCGGATCTCCTGACAGGTTAGCAGAAGTAGAAACAATCGGTTTACCGAATTCTTTAAGCAACCTGCTGCAAAAATCATCTTTCACTACCCTGATTCCGATGCTTCCGTCTTTATGAATAACGTTTTTCGCAAGATTCTTTGCTCCCGAATAAATTATTGTTGTGGGAGTATCAATGCTTTCAATCAAATCCCAGATTATCGGCGGCAGAACTTTTACGTACTCCTTCAGTTGCGAGGCATCGCATAACAAAACAATGTAACTGGCATTTTTCGACCTGTTTTTTATTTTGTAAACCTTTGAGACTGCCGATTTGTTGGTTGCATCACATCCTATACCCCAAATGGTATCGGTTGGGTACAGAATTGTACCTCCCGCTTTTAAAACCCGTATCGCTTTTTTTATATCTTCATCCATCTATTTCAATCGTTTTAAAAGTTCATTTTTATCAATTGTCATTGCACATTTAAAGTGGTCTTCGGGGCACTCCTTCAGTCCGTGAAGTCCGCAGGGTTTACATTTCAGATGTTCTTTTGTCTCTATCACAACCGAATCGTCTGATAACGGACCAAACCCGAATGAAGGTACTGTTGAACAGAAGATTGCCGTTGTTCTGGCATTTACTGCCGAAGCAAGGTGCAATGGTGCCGAGTCGTTCATATAATTCATTGCTGCATCCTTCATCAGTGCTGCCGATTCAAGGAAGCTCAACCTGCCGGCAAGGTTCATTGAATTTTCGTGCCCCGATTTGTCAATAATTGAATCGCAAAGGGCTGAGTCGTTTTTTGAACCGAGAAAATAAATCCGGGTATCCTTATCAATTTCTTTAATGAATTCTATCCATTTCTTTTCGGGATATTGTTTTGTGAACCAAAGAGATGCCGGCGAAACAGTAATGTATTTCACGGTTTTGTACTGCGACATTTTTGCATAATTGCCTGGCAAAGGGTAAAGTTTTACAGGAAATACCGTTTCATCCGTAAAGCGCTTTACAAGATTTGTGTTTCGTTCCGTTTCATGAACCTCACTGTTACGGATTGTATGTTTTATCCTGATATTGAATAGTGGTGAAAACGGATTTTTATTGAAGCCGACTTTCAGTTTAGCTCCCGACAATATCGTTACTAACCCGCTTGAAGCAAAACGCTGGATATTAATCACCGCATCATACCGGTTCCCCCTTATCTGCTGAATAAGTTTTTTCAGGTTTTTATATTTCTCTTTTGATTTATCCCATATCAAAAGTTCATGAAGGAACGGATGCCCGTCGAAAAGCCTTTCATTTCCCTTTTTGATGAGAAGGTCAATTTCAGCATCCGGAAAATGGTGATGAAGCTTCTCCAGTACGGGCGTCGCCAGTATAACATCTCCAATTGATGCAGTTTGTATGATAAGAATTCTTTTCAATCTTAAACTTTTTTATCATTAGTATTTAACCTGTCCATTCATAAATAAGGTTAACACTAAGTTTGGTACTTTTACATTTTTGTTACTAAATAAAGTTTCGCACCTAATAGAATCAATAGTTATCAGGTACAAAAAACAAAAAAAAGTAGCATAATGTTCAGGTTAATTGCCTGAATTTTAGTATTTTTGTAGTGCAAACAAATAAAAATACCATTATGCTACGAAACAAAGATATAAGTAAAATTAAAGAGATAGAAACTTTTTTTACAAATAGTTGGTTACAACCTGAATTTTTTTCAAAGCAGTTAGAGCTATTTCATTTTTCAAAAACTTCAAGAATATTTTCTTCAATAAAGAAAAGTGGAGTGCCGGTGTGGAATCTGCTGAAATTGTTATTTATTTTACCATTTGCCAATATACAAAACATACATTCATTGTACAATAACACAATGGCACCTGCCACTGACGGACAAAAAGATACTTATTATAGGCTTCTGAGTAATCAAAAGATAAATTGGAGAAACATTTTGCTGCTATTTGTGAAACGATATTTGCAATTGGATAATAAGTTTAGTCCCTGTGAAGACCAAACAAAATGTTTGATATTTGACGATACTGATATACCAAAGACAGGCAAAACAATAGAAGGCGTATCAAAAATACATAATCACGTAAGCCAAAGATTCATTTTTGGCTATAAACTACTTGTAGCAGGTTATTGGAATGGAGCTGTTTTTATTCCTGTAGATTTTAGTTTTCATCGGGAAAACAGGAATAACAAAACAAAAAAATATGGTTTGTCAAAAAAGGAATATAGAAATCAAAAAAAGACATCAAGAATTAAAGGGCAGCCTGTAACCGCAAGATTTAAAGAGTTAAACCGTAAAAAGAATGAAGTGATAATACAAATGTTCAGACGAGTAAATCAGCGTAAAATAGAAGTCAACTATATTCTCATAGACAGCTGGTTTACAACAATATCATTAATTAATAAATTGCTATCTGTAAATAAAAGCGTTCATGTAATAGGGATGTATAAATACAACAGCAAGCTAACTATCAATAATCAGGAAAGAACAATTAAGCAGCTTCGCAAATCCAAAAAAGGGTTAAAACGCTCGCGAAAGACAGGCTTTTACCATATGAGTTATATCGGTACAATAGATGGTGTATTAGTAAAGGTATTTTTGGCAAGAAAAGGAAAAAATGGCAATTGGCACACCATAATATCAACAGATACAAGTCTTTCATTCAACAAAATGATGGAATTATATAATATCAGGTGGTCTATCGAAGTGTTTTTTAAGGAAGCAAAACAGTTGTTGGGATTAGGGAAAAGTCAATCAACCAACTTTGATGTACAAGTGGCTCAAATGACAATAACAATGATTCAATATCTTTTGATATCACTTAAATACCGAATGGAGGCCTATGAAACTATCGGTGGACTTTTCAAAGATGTAAAACAAGATTACATTGAATATAAACTTAATGAACGAATAATGTTGGTTATTGTTCAACTTTTGGCAGTTTTGGAAATTTTGGGTGTTGAGTTTGATTACGAACTAACTATAAGTAATTTAATTAGTTACACAGATAATTTTAATTTGCTTAAAGAAGAAAGCAGTTTGATAAATAATTGTAAATTAGCATCTTGATTTATAGTGCGAAACTTTAGTTATTAATATAATTCCTGTTGAAAATGATTGTCTGTAAGTTTTTTGAATCCTTAACGACTTAATTATTGAAAAATGAATACTAACACATTAAAACAGAATATTATGAAATGTATGATGACAAAAGTTTGCGATAATTTATCAGATAAACTCAATTTTTTAAAAGATATCCCTTTGCTGTTAATGAGGCTGGTACTTGCTTACGGATTTTATGGGCCGGGAATGATGAAATGGAAAAATATGGACGGGATAATATCGTGGTTTGGTGAAATGGGACTGCCCTTTCCGGCACTAAATGCCTACATGGCAGCAACAACGGAAGTGGGTGGGGCATTGCTTCTGCTGCTTGGGTTTGGGACAAGAATAATTTCAATCCCTCTGATGATAGTTATGCTGGTGGCAATATTTTCGGTTCACCTGCCAAACGGATTTGAAGCCGGTAACAACGGATTTGAAATACCTGTGTATTACCTGATAATGCTGTTTACACTGTTTGTTTACGGTGGAGGAAAGTTCAGCCTTTACGGATTGATTAGAAAATATGCACAAAAATAAAGTAAGGAAACTTCATTTTGCTGACCCGTCATAAGATTTTTTGTGGCGGGTTTTTCTTTTGGGATATCCTAAGATTTCATATATTTGCCAATTCTAACATTCAGATATGAAACGCATCATTTATTTAATTCTGACAGCAGGAATTCTCCTGACATCGTGTAATAGCGGGACAAAACCGGCAAACAAATCAAATGAAAAAGAATCATCTATGAGCATAACGAAAAAACCTTTCGGAAAAGTTGACGGCAAAGAGGTTTACCTTTTTACCCTGAAAAACAAAAACGGAATGATTGTTAAAATCACAAATTATGGAGGAATAGTAACTTCGATATTGACACCGGATAGAAATGGCAGGTTTGATGATGTGGTTCTCGGATATGATAATCTCGACGGGTATCTGAAAGATACTCCTTATTTTGGAGCTTTGGTCGGGCGGTATGCTAACAGGATTGCAAATGGCAAATTCACGATTGACGGTAAAGAGTATTCACTTGCGATAAATAACGGGCCAAACTCTTTGCATGGCGGTATCAAAGGTTTTGATAAGGTTGTCTGGGATGCTGAGCAATTTGAAACAGGTAACGGTGCCGGTGTAAAACTGCATTATCTTTCCAAAGACGGTGAAGAGGGCTATCCTGGAAATCTTGACATATATGTAACATACACCCTGACGAATGACAATGAACTGAAAATTGACTATTCGGCAACCGGCGATAAACCGACACCGGTGAATCTTACACATCACAGCTATTTTAATCTTGCAGGCACAACAGGAAGGGATATCCTCGGCCAGAAACTTTTTATTGATGCTGACAAATACACTGTTGTTGACAAAAATTTGATTCCTACAGGCGAATTGAGAGATGTTACAGGAACGCCTATGGATTTCAGAAAACCGGAAACCGTTGGAAACAGAATTGATGAGGTAGAGGGCGGTTACGACCACAATTATGTGCTGAATAATAACGGCAAACTGACAAAAATCGCCGAATTGTACGATACTGTCACGGGCAGGGTATTGGATGTTTTTACGACCGAACCCGGTATCCAGTTTTATTCGGGTAATTTCCTTGACGGAAGCATTACAGGAAAGAAAGGAATTGTTTACCGGAAACACTTCGGACTGTGCCTTGAAGCGCAACACTTTCCCGATTCACCGAATCACCCTGAGTTCCCGAATACAATTCTCAGACCGGGTGAGAAATACACACAGACCACGATTTATAAGTTCGGGACGAAGTAAGGGGTAGCCATCATCGTTATTTTGAGCGTAGTCGTGTTAGTCATTTTGAGCGTAGTCGTCATTGTCATTTTGAGCATAGTCGTCATTGTCATTTTGAGCGTAGTCGAAAAATGCATCACTCTCATTATCAAACAGGTCTCGACTTCGCTCGACCTGACATAAGAGACTTCATTCTACCTTACTAAAGGGGCTTCGCACGACCTGGCATCCTTAACCTGATATTGTCATTCCAAATTGTTTTCCGGTCAACTCCCTATAAAACAGACTTTATCCTGAATTTCACCTGCTCCAATATCTGATAAACATTGTCGGCCTTGATTGATTTTATCTCGGCTATCTCTTCAACTGTCAATCTTGCATGAGTATGAAGGTCAAAAATATCACGGCTGAAATCCGGCAGTTCTTCATAGGTTTTTCCAAGTGCCTTCCGCTTATCCATATCAGATGTAAGGTCTTCATCCAGATTGAGTGATTTCACAATATTTTCTTCCGATTCGCTGTCAAGGATGAATATCTTCGGTTTGTCATCATCAAGGTGATAGGAAATGTCATCAAGCTCTTCCATCATCACAAGATGACCATCGGCTTCAGCTGTGTAATCTTCCTGAAGCACCTTCATCTCCTGCTCTATAACATCCTCAATGCTAATACTTTCATCCCCGCCTTCCGGTTTTGCCATCAGGCGCTCCATTACTTCATCCACTGCTCTGAACAACCTGATTTTAAGGTCCTTTTCATCAACCACGTTGTCAATCAGATTTTCATAAGCAATAAGGAAAACCTCTTCCACAATATCATCGGCAGAATAAACCCCTGAGCCAATTTTCTTTTTAGCCCTTGCAATCCTGAGCCTGTTTTTCGCATAATGCTTTAACTGCGGCAAAATATCGTGCAATGCGTTGTTAAAAGCTTCCCGGTCATTCCTTGATTTGTGCTCTTTCAATGTCTTTACATTTGTTTCCATAATATTATTTTTTTTAAAAAACTTTTTATCAAAATTAATACCCCGGCATCATAAAAGATAAAAAAATA
>JAOZOC010000175.1 GCA_029933495.1 Bacteroidales bacterium | reverse complement strand
GAGGTTATTCTTTTATCAAGCTTTTTATACATTTAATCTGGTACCTGTGACCCTTTTTCTTCATTTGGTATCCAATAATCATTTTTATCTGGGTTATTTACCTCACCATTCATATTAAAGTCCCCTGATTTGTATCCCGATTCGCCTGCTTGCGGCTCCCAAACGTTTTCGATGTCAAGATTGTCAATAATTCCATCGGCATTACCATCGGCTGCTATCATACCCCAGACATTTGGGGTAAGTTCTTTTTGTGCATTCGTTCCATAAGCTTGTCCTGATGATGTTGTAAAATCATATGAATAAACTCCTCCGGTTTCCGTCAATGGAACTGCTGACATTATCTCAATATGGTTCCTGTGCCAGATTACAACGTACAAATTATCATTTATGTCAACATTTAGTTGGATAGGACTGCTACCATCCCTGCCAACGATCAGTCCACTAGTAAGAATAAAGCCAGCTTTCCTTGCAATAACAGAGCCTGATGTGGCAGTTGATGCCCCGCCTGTTGTCTCACGAAGTTCTACCAATACCCAGTCAACAATATTATTGTTAGGAATAGATGTGATAAATTCTGTCCCATCATAATTCCAGGGAGCTGTGCTGTATGGTTGTAACAAGGGTATATCTTCGGGGTTTAAATCTGTATTCATATTAATTCCGTTAAATGGCCCTTCCAAATATACTGTCAAGTTAAACTCAATACCTGTTTTATAAAGTGTATAGTTAAACTCTTGCTGTTCATCAGTAACTGTTATAGTGTCAACAATACTTTGGTATCCTTCCTTTGTTATTTCAACTTCGTATTGCGTTTTAAACACATTCCCCCAGATCAACAATCCTGTAGGGTTTGTTGTGTCAGAGTACGTCTGAGTGTAAATATTATCTAAACCCGTAACATTAACAACAACCCCGGAGTTATTTAATGTATCATCAAGGTTACTCAATATTCTTAGCTCTGTAAAACGATTCATTACAATTGTATCAGAATAGATAAGGCTACTGGCACCTGTTGTGTAAGCGGCTTGTACTGCATATTGAAACTTTCCGTCGGGATGAGAATAAAGATCATCTGTAAAAGAAAGAGTTGTCACCGTGTCAGTTAATTGCACATAATTATTTTCATTGAACTTTCTGTAAATCCTGAACGATTGCAGATTTGTTGCCCCTTTGCTGCCTACAGCCGGATGATTCCAGGTGAAATGAATTTTATAAATATCCGCTATTTCCACTTCCGGTTCGTCAGGCGCAAGATAGAATTCAATTGAGGCATTGTTGCTTATATTACCTCTGTTCTGCATCTCGTCCTCTGCCTTAATGGAAAAGAAAACAGTATCATTATAAATAATGTTAGTAAAGGTGCTTAAATCAATTATAAGGCTGTCCAAAGTTCCGGGAGCCGATGGATATGGAGCCTGGTCGATAATATTGGCCACGAGATAATCATCCTCAGATAGTATCGGTGAATAGCTGTAGCGAATGTCATACCTGTATGCGGAACCTGTTGTTCCATCATCTCCGGATGCAGTCCACATTAGCTTAACAGTATTACCTTCATCATAATTAACTATCAGATCAACAATATCAGCAGGAGGTAATTTATCGGATGGCTGAGGCAGACTATCATAATAGGCCATTGCAGTGTAGGTGTTTGCTCCAAAAGTATAGCTGGCAACAATAGTATCACCATTGTTCACTACAATGGATGATTTCTTTGCAAAAGATAATTCAAATTTACCGATGTAGTCAAATTGATTTACATTCCGGCAGTCAACCGTTGTTTGCTCAAGTGTGTTAATATTGGTTAAGGTTACAGATTCATAAAGGTTTGGTGACTTGAAGTTTTTCAGCTTTATAAACATATTGTCATCTTCATAAAGATTCTGTGAACTGAACATCAAATCCACGTCCACCTGCTCCTGTGTATAGGCTATAAGCTTTTGCCAGGTCGAATCTGTTTCTGCACCGTCAGTAACTGTAATAAGGATATTGAAGAAACCTCTATCATCAAATGTCGGTGTCCAACTTAACTTATCACCATTTATTTGCATTCCGAGTGTATCATCAGGTAAAGCATAGGTCAGGTTATCACCATCAGCATCATTTGCCAACAAATCAAATGTTCCTGGCTCATTCTCAATAAATACCCAAATACTATCAGTTGACATTTTAAAGTAAGGGGGATTGTTTTTAGTGCTACTTGAAAAGACAAGGTTTACAATATTGCTTTTTTCGCTGAATGTTCCGTTGTCGTTGATGAACTTACACCACACTTCATATTCCTGCCCGTTTTCAAGGTTTTTCAAAGTGACAAAATTAGTATCCGAAACAGATACTTCATCTGTAAACCCATTTGAGACATTTCTGTAATATACAGTAGATGCAATAGTATTTGGATAAGTGGCAGCATTCCAGTTTACTTTTACTGAATCCGCCTGCTGAATTGCACTAACATTTTGCGGAGTCTCAATATTGAGATCGTTCTCAACCAGTATGGAACCGGGTGCATATTGTAAAACAGGTGTATTATATCCATCATCAATGCGGCAATAGATGTAATATTCGCCATTGAGAATATCTTCATTCTGCCATAGGAAGTCAACTGTAGCATTGTTTATTATTTCAAAAGTATCAATCACAGCTCCATCAAAATGTTTGTTATCGGTGTCAAAAAATACGATCACATTAAGTGTATCCGAATAATCGGTAAAGTCTAATGAGATTTGATTAGATTTTGATTTTTTATTTAATGGTTCATCAAGTAAAGTCATAGGAGGCTGATTGATTCCTTTTGTCTCCAGTGCAATGTCACCAACATAATTTGTCTGAAAATCCCAATCCCCTGTTGTAGGATTATCAATAATCATTACAGTTTGGTCAGTCCCGGGATAGCTTGTGTAATTTGTGTTATTCTGGTCAAAGAGATTGCCAAGAGGATCAGTAGCCGTAAAATCAAAAGTTTGATGAGCAGTAGTATCACCTGCAACAATTACCAGTTGTCTGGTATTCTCAAAAACCTGGAAAGTAACACTTTGCTTTCCATCTTTCATCCCCTTCCAAATCTGGGCCATGTGGTTATAATTGGCACCAAGGTAATAATGAAACCAGGGAAAAGTTTCTTTACCAAATTCCATTTTTTGAGCAATTGACAACCCCAAATAATTAACAAGACATCTTATATAATAGTTATTCACATCAGCCTCTACAGAGCCTATTGTTTTGTTCTTAGCCCACCATAACCAAAAGGGTAATTTGTCCGGCGTTTTGAGCGTTGCATTCATAGATCCGGTAAACTGTTTTGATTTCAGTCCGAAACCAGCATGTCCAACCAAAATATCCTGGAGGTTTAGATTAAATTCCCCCGACAGTGTTTTTAAGTTCCCGTTATATTCAATCATACCATTCGACACTTCCTGTTCAAATACAAGAAATGCCCCACTCCCCTGAAAATAAGACCAGGGATGAATGTTGACACCAAAATCATCAAGTTTAATCGGTGCACTCCCGTCAGGAAGCTCCAAAGCTGTTTCAATATCCACATTAGCAATTATCCTCCAGTTATCTTTATCAGTCAGATCATCAACACCACCTGTTATTTCCGTTATAAAAAGTCCCGTTGGGCCAATGGCTATCTTGGTACTTATCGTAACAATAAGTTTATTTATTGAACCCTCAACAAATTCTAATTCCATACTAAACTTTAAAAAAGACAAACCGGATGCTTCCTGCATTTCAAGGAATCCTTCAAAATCTGTCTGCTTAATTAAGTTACCCTCCTCATCAACAATATCAACAGGAACATCATTCATATTATCTGAAAACAAGGTGTCTGTCAAACCTGAATCATTCAAATTATCACCTGTTTTATCATCTTTTAATTTCCCCGGTATTTGTAGGGTAAATGCTCCATAATAATAATCTGTATATGAATTGAAAATTACATTTACATCATTAAGCTTAAAAGCAACTGCATTTGCATTAAGGTTAGTAAGCTCTCCTGAAATATCAATACCTTCAGAATGAGACAATATAATATCCATACTCAGATTTTCAATCATAAAGGGCAAATTGTCACTCGAATTTTCATTCATTACCAAATTCAATGGCCAGGAAAACTCAGGTAAGACATGTAAGTATATAGCATCACTGTTTTCATTAATAGTCATTCCGGGCAGTTTCACTGGAAAACCATATAATTCAATATCAAGTGTGCTAAGAAAATCAGCATCATCAATTATAAGTTGATTATCATCTGCGTAATAGGTGAAAGGGATATAATGGGGTAAAAACCACTTGTCTTCACCATCAATGTCGTGAGCAAACATTCCGGGCCCGGAACTTCCAATTATCAAGGGATGTTCAAGATTCTTCCTCTTATCAATAAAAATATCCCCATCAAAATACAGAATATCGTTAATATTTACATTTCCACTGAGGTTATAATAGTTTGCCTCAACAGTAGTGATATTATCGGCATAAGCTGTAAGGAACCCATCAGTAATTTCAAGCGAACTAACATTTGAAGGTAACAATGAAAAATCCTCTGTATAGGCTGATTGTGAAGTAAGATCAACATATCTATTATCGGAAATATACCCTGTTTTTGTTACATCAATATTATAAGTCCCTGATTCTATATTTTGAATTTCGTAAAATCCCTGGTCATTTGATATGGTCTGATACCAGTTGTTGCCCTCCTTAGTAAGAACTATCTGGGCACTTTCTATTGGGTTACCAGTTGAATTGCCGGTTATGATTCCGTTAAGTGTTGTGTAAGGGAGGCCGCCCTCGTTGTAAAGAGCAAGGATTTCGGAATGGGTGAGGGCGCGGTTGTATATTGAGATGTCATCTATTTTACCATTAAAATATCCTAAATTTGTCTCTCCTTTTCTTCCAATTGCTAAACCTCCTGATGATTGTGTTATTGAGGTGGCAGTATTGTCTGCCTCCAATTGTCCATCAATATATATTTTCCAATTTGAATTATCGTAAACACCTACTACCTGTTGCCAAATACCAACTTCAGCTGATGTAATTGAATATGCCTCATGGTTCGAATGATGACCAAATAAAAATAGGTTATTGTTATCAATTGCCAACCCATAGTCCCAAACAGTATTAGAAGGTGCTTTTGTTACAATATGATGTGAAACATTAAGAATATTATCGTTCACCCAGGCAACTAAAGTTAACTGGTTGGATGGATTGATATTGAAGTCCTCACTATAAGGTATATGAATGTAATCATCATCTCCATCAAACTCATAAGCACTATTTGCATTTCCAAATCTATCTGTAGTGAGTGTCGGTCCATATAAAGTTCCATTATTTCCATTTCCGCTTTCATCGTTGGCGTTGCCATTGAAGGGGTAGTGGGCTACGAGGCCTTGTTGGAGGGGGTCATAGCCGCCTTCGTGGTAAAGGGCTTGGATTTCTGACTGGGAAAGGGCACGGTTGTAAATGTGTATGTCGTCAATAGATCCACTAAAAAAATCTTGATAAATATTTGGTGAATTATTTCTCATCCCAATTGTAACTGGATGGCTTATTGTTGAAGGTGCAGGGGAATTATATATTGCATCTACTAATTGTCCATTAAAATATAAAAGATAATCACCATTTTCATCTCGTGTTACTGTAGCAAAAAACCAAACATTTGTTTCACTAATAGGATTTGAATATAATCTGTAATCATTATCATTTAATGTTTCATACCAAGCCCTTAATTTGTTAGAATAAACAAGTAAGCTATATTGCATTTTGTCAGTATTGAAGCTTTCGCCTCTTGCAATAATACATTCGTGTTCTTTAAATGAGTCTAATTTAAACCAGCCAGACAATGTATAATTTGTAATATTTAATGTGGAATGATCACTTATCTGAATATAGTCATCTACCCCATCAAACTCAAAAGCACTATTTGTATTACCAAATCTATCAATTGTAGGCGTTGCCCCATAATTAACTCCATCATTTCCATTGTTGCTAAAATCCTCTGTGCTTCCATTCGTAAAAGGATAATAAGCTACAAGGCCTTGCTGGAGGTTAACTTGTGCAAAAGAAAAAACACTTAACAGTGTTACAGCAAAAAGAAGATAAAACTTTTTCATAAAGAAGGTTTTAAATGTGTTAATACTTACAGATACTGCTTGATTTTAAGCCTTTAAAGTTATGCAAAAAGCTATTAAGATTTGTTTTAAATAACAAAAACAGCTACTTATTGTACGAACCCCTCGTTTTTAAGGACGAACATACCAATATCCGGTACGAAGGGTTATTTTTAACTTTTAATATTTGTGTGAAATTGGACTGTTTTGAGAATAAAACTGAGCTAAAAAGAACAAATTTTACTTCTTTTCAATTGTAATGCTTAGAATTTTCGAATTATTATTTGGGTAAATGGAGTTAAATATTGGATTTGATAGAATCAAAAAAGGCTAGACAAAATGTTATAGATCGTTATGGACATTTTCTTTGCCAGAATGCTCTATTTTTGACAGATTGACTCCATATTCCCATGTTTCTAAGAACCGAGTCCACCTTTTCCTGGAAGGTTCAGGAATAGAAAGACGAATCAAACCTATTTTTGATGTAGCAAGTTCTTTCTGGATATTTTCCAAAAAGCCATCAACATCTGTTATAAATTTCTTTTTGTAAAAATCGTCACTGTAGAGGTACTCGAAGAACAGGTTTTTAACAAGAGCACTTTGATTAACCCAATATTTTGCATCCATTCTGGTGGCGTAAAAACTCACATATCACCCTCAAAAGTGTATCCACTTTTGTATCCAGCTTAATAAAAAAGCCTTGTAATTGCTTAAGTTACAAGGCTTTAAAAAACTTCATTGTAGCCCCACCAGGACTCGAACCTGAATCTGAAGTTTAGGAAACTTCCGTTC
>JAOZOC010000743.1 GCA_029933495.1 Bacteroidales bacterium | reverse complement strand
CAATCAAAAAAATAAATGTATTGAATAGTGCTATATGTTTCAGTCAATTATCAGCGTACAGATTTAATCTCTTTTATGGTTTGCTTTGGAGAAACTGATGAGAAAACGCTGTTTCCTGCAACAAGAATATCTACCCCTGTCTTATATAGCTTAGTCGAGTTTGATAAATTAACACCTCCATCAACCTCTATTAATGCTTTAGAGCCGGATTCGTTAATTAACTTTTTCAACCGGCTAATTTTATTATATGTATTACTGATAAATTTCTGTCCGCCAAAACCCGGATTTACTGACATAATCAGAACCAAATCCAGATATTCGATAATATCTTTCAGTGCAGCTACCGGTGTGTGAGGATTTAATGCAACTCCGGCTTTCATGCCAAGCTCTTTTATTGCCGAAACAGCTCTGTGTAAATGTGTTTCTGCTTCATAATGGATTGTCAGGATGTCGGCTCCGGCTGATTTGAATTTTTCGAAATATTGATCGGGGTTAATGATCATCAGGTGTACGTCGAGGGGTTTGGTGGCATACTCTTTTATCTTTTCAATCACAGGAAAGCCAAAAGAAATATTAGGGACAAAAACGCCATCCATAACATCAACATGAATCCAGTCGGCTTCACTGGAATTGAGCATTTCTACTTCACTGCCCAGTTTTGAAAAGTCTGCTGAAAGAATTGATGGTGCGATTAGCTTGCTCATTTTACAGTTTTTTAGGCTGTAAAAGTAAAAATAATTCCGAAAAATGCATAATAAAAAAAAGCGGATGTTTACATCCGCCTTTGATTTATTCAATCTGGCCTAACCCAAATATGATTTTAGTAATTTGCTTCTTGAGGTTTGTTTCAGAGAACGAATTGCTTTTTCTTTAATTTGCCGTACCCTTTCTTTTGTTAATCCAAAAATCTGAGAAATTTCGTCCAGAGTCATTGGTAGTTTTTTATTTAATCCGTAGAAATAACGCAGGATATCACCCTCACGTTTCGACAGGGTTGAAATTGCTCTTTCAATCTCAATTCGTAATGAATCGTTAAGCAATTCTGTTTCGGGATTCGGCATGTCATCATTGTTAATTACATCATAAAGACTGCTTTCTTCATTTTCAACTATTGGAGCATCCATCGAAATATGTCTTCCGGCATTTTTTATGGAATCAGCCACTTCACCTTCTTCAACTTTTAAAAGATTTGCTATTTCAGCAGGGTCGGGTGTGCGTTCATATTCCTGTTCTAGAGTGGCAGTAGCTTTTTTTATTCTGTTTATGTCACCTATTCTGTTTAACGGCAACCGCACAATCCTTGATTGTTCGGCCAGAGCCTGTAGTATTGATTGACGTATCCACCATACCGCATAAGAGATAAACTTGAAGCCACGTGTTTCATCAAACCGTTGAGCTGCTTTTATCAACCCGAGGTTACCTTCATTTATCAGATCCTGAAGACTTAAGCCCTGATTTTGATATTGTTTTGATACCGAAACTACAAATCTGAGATTAGCCTTCGTTAGTTTTTCAAGTGCAATCTGATCCCCCTGTTTAATCCTTTGTGCGAGTAATACCTCCTGCTCAGGAGTTAATAACTCCACCCTGCCTATTTCGTATAAGTATTTTTCGAGAGAAGCTGTATCCCTGTTAGTAACCTGCTTAATAATTTTGAGTTGCCTCATAAATGAAGAGTCTTTAATGTAGTTATCTGTCAGTCATCAAACCGGGACTTTTTATGCCTGAGCATAAAAAATCCCGAAAAAATGTAAT
>JAOZOC010000174.1 GCA_029933495.1 Bacteroidales bacterium | reverse complement strand
CATTACCATAAGGTTATTTTAAATAGACTGAAAAATAATATTTACCCACTAAAATAGTAGTAGAACCTAAAAATATAGGTTTTTACATATTTGAGGCTTATGAATAAAACTATGAAGATACCATCCAATTCTTATCAGCGATCTTCTTTGCTTTTTCAAATTGTTCTGTATCTACTGACAGATGAATGTTGTTTATATTTGCATATTCAAGCAGATTTCCGGATGGAAGATTCCCAAGAAGATCATAACCAGTCATCGGGCATCCTCCAAGCCCATTGATAACTCCGTCAAATATTGTGCAACCATTACAATATGCAGCGTCAATTTTGTCATACCAGTTATCACCCTTGATATGAAGATGAATCCCAAATTCCGTCTCAGGAAATTCCCTGGTCAGAGTTGAATATATTTCTGCTATCATAGCGGGAGTTGAAACTCCTGTAATGTCTGAGAGGCTAATTGTGTTTATACCTTTTAAAATAAGTTTTTCTGTCCATTCATAGATCAGGTCGGGTGAATCAGAATCACCATAAGGGTTTCCAAATGCCATAGAAAGGTAGATAAACAGCTTTTTATTTGTCTTTACTGCAATATTTTGTAACTGGTCAATAATCCTTTCGGATTTTTCAAAATCTGAATTTATATTTCGTTTTAAAAATGTTGGAGATGTCGAGAATGGAAATCCAATAATATCAACCTGCTCAAAGCCGGAAGCTATCTCCCCGCCTTTTCTGTTTGCCGCCAATATAAATATATCTGATTTTGATTCTGAAATATCAATTCCCTCAATAACCTCTTTCATATCCCTGAACTGGGGAATAGCTTTGCCAGACACAAAACTGCCGATATCAACAATATCAAACCCGACTTTTAAAATCTCATTTAGCGATTTAATCTTTTTGTCAGTAGGGATAAAGTCAGATAATCCCTGTAAGGCATCCCGAGGTGTTTCGAGAATCTTCATAATGAAGTTTATTTATTCTTCATTAAATCCACGGTTTTTTCAAGGCCGTAATCGTTGTAGTAATACTTCATATGATCTTTGATTGTTCCGTCCTCCAGATAATGGGTATACTCCTCTGAAAGCATTTTTCCGCTGGGATCAGGCTCAAAAATAATCTTTGACTGAATAGTACCATCATCAAAATAGCCAAGATCTTCTATCATATGGTTATATTTATCAAATTTAAAAGTATGCCTGGCTTTCCTTTTCAGATTTCCATCAGTATCATATGAGGAAAAAATCTGTTCTGTGCGGTTATTGTTATCGTCGTATGAATAAATATTCACATTTTTATAGATTAATGTCTTTCCGTCTGGCGAATAGGACTCTTTAACCTCTTTAGTCACATTTCCGCGGTCATCATACTCATAATAATAACTCTCCTTTGCCCTTATTGACCCATCCTTTTTCCGGTAAGAATAAGCTTGTCTTTCAGTCAGGTTTCCTTTATCATCATAAGTAAGTTTGGGCTTCTCCCTTTCAACTTTTTTATCAGCCGTTGTTTTTTGCTCTGTAATGGTTTTAGTTGATTCTGATTTTTTCTTATCAGGATCATCACACTGAACAAATGTCAATAAAAAAGCAATAAAAAGAATATAACTTAACCAACTGTATCTCCCTGACTTCAACTTTGATATCTTCATGATCTTTACATTTTAAAATATGTTACAAACTTCAGAATATTTTAGGCTATTGTAATAGAATCTTTTGTTAAAAATTCTTAACTTTCAAGAAGGCCTCTACCCATTTTTTTTATTTCGTTTTTCCTCCTCAGATCAGCGATCATTTTATCAAGTATCCCATTAATAAACACCTTGCTCTTTGGGGTACTGAACATCTTTGAGAGTTCAATATATTCGTTTAAAGTCACTTTGACCGGTATTGAAGGAAACTCAAGTAGTTCGGCAAGGGCCATTTTAAGCAGAAGTATATCCATTACAGCCAACCTGTCGCTTTCCCAATTCTTAACTTTCCCCTCGATTAGCAAAAAATACTCATCACTTCTAAGAATTACTTTCTTAAAAAGATTAACTAAAAAATCCTTATCTTCTTCATTATTATTTTTAAAAAGGGTTGGCAAAGGAGTTAACTCCCCCTGTTTCTCGTCAAATCCCTTTATAGTTTTAATAACAAGATAATTAGCTGTATAGAAATCATCAGCCCAATAAATATTCCTTTCTTCATAATAAAAATGCAAGCTATCAGATTCAGAAATAATCTTTTTAACAATTTTTATAACGACATCTTTATCATTTTCATACGAACTGTCAGGGCTGCTCATATACTCCTTATAAAACTTGCTGTTTCTAATTTCAACAAAAAGTTTTCTAATCATCTCCTCCTCATCAGCCCAGGAAATTTTATACTTTTCAACATTAGCATTATAGCTTTTATTATCCGCAAGCTGTTTGATAAACCTGTTCTCAACAAAACGTGTATTCGGATTCATATCCTCTTCAGTAGGATAGAATTTCCGTCTGTTCTCCTCAATTCTCTTTTTTGCATAATCTACAATTTCAATTAACAAAGATAACTGATAAATGTAAATTTCGTAAAGTTTATCGAGGCTTCGTAACAGTTCCTTTTCTCCATAATCCAATCGGTCGTTATGCGATTGCATAAATGCGTATAACGACTGTAAAGCTTTTATTCTTAGGTGCCTTCTGCTTAGCATATATTTCAAAGAATTTTTTGCAAAGATATAGCTTTTTTTAAATGAAAAAAGGGAACTTTTAAAGAAGCAATACTTTTTTACTTTTGCAACCGTTTAGCAGGAGTTTTTATTGAATCATTTATGGAGAAATTCTTTATTTTTATATTTGCTACTTTGTTTTCCTACACAGTGCTAGGAAACTTTAAGAATACTGAGGCCTGGTATATAACCAATAATTCAGATACTGTCAGAGGAACAATGATAATACCGTTGGATGAAAATGAAGAAATTAATTTTGCAAAGTTGCAATGGCGAATTTCTTTTATCGACACTACAGGAAAGTATTACAGAATTCACCCTGGTGAGATTAAAAGTTTTACGGTTGTTAATGGTTTTGAAAAAATAAAATATAATTCGATTGAGATTGCGGATAATAGCTATGTCTTTGCACGGCTTGCAATTGATGGCTATCTGAAGCTTTACATTTTTTATAAAGAGGTTCTGGAAGGAGGATGGATTGAAGGTTCTTATCTAAAGAACTCTTTTCTGGGGTATCCGACTTCGGCAAAGTTGGATTATTTTATCCTGATAAAAGGTAATGGTGATAAGATAAATGCGCAGTGGGATACATTTTACAAAAAAATGCCGTCATTTTTTTCAGATTACCCCCAATTGTCAAAAAAAATCAAAGCAAGAGATTATAAATTTACCGATATTTACCGAATTGTCAGATATTATAATAAATGGCATGTTGGAGAAATGAATGATTAAATGAAAACAATAAGTTATATTCCGGATGATCTTGTAAATACAGCGAAAATGCTGTTAAATGCTTACCCTGATAGAAAAATATTTGCATTTTATGGTGAGATGGGAGCAGGTAAAACAACTTTCATTAAAGCAATCTGCAAATATATTGGAGTAGAAGATATTGTTTCCAGTCCGACATTTGCAATTATTAATGAATATTTAACTTCAGATAAGGAACAGGTTTTTCATTTCGATTTTTACAGATTAAAAAATGCAGGTGAACTTTTCGATATTGGATATGAAGATTATTTCTACAGCAATTCCTATTGTCTGATAGAGTGGCCCGAAAAAATTGAAGAGTTTTTACCAGAAGAAACAATCAGAGTTGATATCAATGTTGACAGAGAAGATAATACCCGTTTAATAACTTTTTAATTATTACTAATCATAAAATAGAAAAGATGTTGTACTTTTAATGCAAAATTAATTAGCAATATTCAATGGATAGTGAACAAAACGGATTCGTAAAATTCTCAAATTCAGAGAATTTACTTCCACAAGCTGAAACGCTGGAAGTTAACAGACAAAAAAGCAGTTTTACCATTGGTGTTCCAAAAGAGACTTCTTTTCAGGAAAACAGGGTTCCTCTAACTCCCCAGGCTGTTGGACTGCTCATTGCTAACGGCCACAGAGTTCTGCTTGAGTCTGATGCTGGAAAAGCAGCACATTTTACTGACACCGACTACAGCGAAGTAGGTGCAGAAATTATTTACAACAGCAGGGAGGTATTCAAATCCGACCTGATAGTAAAAGTAGCTCCCCCCTCAATAGAAGAAATTGAGATGATGAAATCAAGACAGACAATCATTTCTTCACTTCACCTTACCGGACAAAAAAGAGAGTATTTCGAAAAACTTATGGCAAAGAAAATAACAACCTTTGCATATGAATATATTAAAGATAAAACAGGAATCTTCCCCATTTTGAAGGGAATAAGTGAGATCGTCGGAACTGCTTCTGTTTTTATTGCTGCAAAGTGTCTGGAAAATTCCGAGTATGGAAAAGGAACTTTATTTGGTGGATTTCCGGGTATCCCCCCTACTGAGGTTGTTATTCTCGGTTCAGGAACGGTTGCTGAATATGCTGCCCGGGCAGCTATTGGTCTAGGTGCCATTGTCAAAGTATTTGATAATTCAATATACAAATTACGTCGATTACAAAATACTGTTAACGCCAGGTTATTCACCTCCATTCTTCAGCCTAATGTGCTGATAAAAGCACTAAAAACAGCAGATGTCGTGATAGCTGCTATGCATGCAAAGGAAGGAATGTCGCCAATTCTCATTACCGAGGATATGGTAAGACAAATGAATAAAGGCTCCGTAATAATTGATGTCAGCATTGATCAGGGAGGCTGTGTAGAAACGTCAAAAATCACAAATCACAATGAGCCTGTTTTTATAAAAGAAGGAGTTACTCATTACTGCGTTCCGAATATTGCATCAAAGGTGCCTCATACTGCCTCATATGCACTTAGCAACTTTTTAACTCCCATTCTTCTTAAA
Source organism: Bacteroidales bacterium (assembly GCA_029933495.1). Taxonomy (GTDB): domain Bacteria; phylum Bacteroidota; class Bacteroidia; order Bacteroidales; family JAADJA01; genus JAADJA01. The sequence continues at coordinate 1,937 of JAOZOC010000174.1, read as the reverse complement.
GCAGGTGACGAAGGTGGGTTCGAAACTTTACTCCGACTGGATCCCGGAGCTAGAAACGGAGTTTACCTGTTAAACGGAACTCTTACCAAACCTTATATTGGAGAATATTTCACACTGCCATATCAAAATATTGACCTGCTTATGGCGGCACTTAGGTAGAAGGGGGTTAGCAATAAATGGTCATTAGGTAGTTATTCTATTGTCATTTGCGCTGCGTGCGTCATTTGGTAGTCATTCAGTTGTCATTTGCGCTGCGCATGTCATTAAGTGGTCATTAATAGTAGTAGTCATAAAGCCAGAAACCAAAAACAATTAGTCTGATACTCCTTCATCCAAAATCATATCATTGGCAACTAAACTTTGTGAGTCTAAGTGCCCTCGTGGCAAAAAAAGAGGACTGGAAAGTGAAAGAAGTAGCCTTATTTTCTCAAGGTAGCAATCAGCCGTTTCTGGTTTGTCAAAAGCTCAAGGGCATCAATGATACTTTTACAGACTATGTCGGAGTTCAGAAATGTTTCGGTTGAAACGCCTTCTTTCTGAATTAGTGCTATTCCAAGGGCTGCATCTTTTAACATCAGGGCGTCATTCAATCCATTCCCGATGGCAACAACACTTCCCTCACCCAGTTCCCTGACAAATTCTGCTTTCTCAAGCTGCTGGTCCTCGCTCATTAAAATCTTCAAACTGCAATTAACACCTACAAGATTTTCCTTTGCATTTCCAAAAGTATCGGCAGTTACAACATGCAATTGCACATTTACAGCCAATTCAGCAAGCAACTCTTTAACTCCCTCAATCAGATTACCGTCAACAGCAAGAGTACCGTTGTAATCCATAACAAGATGCCTGAGAGTCAGTTTGCCGTAGCCGGGAATAATTATTGTCATTTGATTATCATTTAGTTGTCATTTGCGCTTCACTCGTCACTCAATGGTCATTCAGCAATCATTACAGCAAGATTCATGCATTCACCCATTCAAGCATTCACCCATTCACCCATTCACTCATTCACCCATTCAAGCATTCACCCATTCACTCATTCACTCATTCCAACTCCCACTCCTCCTTCAGATCCCAGTTAGCTCTTACATTCAACTCACCGGAATAAAATCGCACTTTCTCGGGTTGTATATCGTAAATATAATTACCGGCATCCCATTTCCCGTTTCTGTTTTCATCATAAATCACCTTAAGTATATAACTGCCGGGGGCAAGATATTCATATTTCAACTGCAAATCTTCCGAGATCACATCCTCCCGGATTATCTTCTCATCAACAATCAACTGGATTATATAATTTTCGCCTGGCTTTTGCACCATAATGTTTATAAACAAAAAACCATAATCCTCTATTGATTTCGTTGATATACCAAACTTCAGACTGTCGTTTGTATGACCCTGGATATCAACAACAGCACTATCGGGAATTATCAGTGAATATTGTGAGGACTCCTTCCATATATAATTCAGTTTAGCTTTACGCTTCAGTGTATCAATAAAACTGATTTCAGGATTGAGCGAATCACCACCTCCGTACAACACTGCATTTGAAAAGTCATACTCTTTAACCGGATAATCAAATGTAAGGGCTAAAGTTCTGTTCAGTTTAATTATTCCCCCAACGGCATTTATTTTAGCCGTTAACTTAATACTCTTCTGCTTCTCTTCCTCTTTCTTTTCCTTTCTCGTCCTTGAGATTTTCTTTAATGCCATCTCCAGGGTATCCAGAACAACTCCATTGTCATATATTTCAGCAACAAGTGAATCAGGGTAAGTATCAGTTAGCCAGAATGTGAGCGTATCACCAGTAAGCCCTTTTTCTTCAAGTGCCCAAACATCCTCCGGAGTGAAGTTTAACGGGACAATTTTAGCATCATGTGTTGGCCGCTTAAAAATAAAATCTACCTGTCCTGGCTTTACAAGTTCAGCTCTGATAA
>JAOZOC010000173.1 GCA_029933495.1 Bacteroidales bacterium | reverse complement strand
AAAAGATTTATCTTTGGTCATTCATATTATTTGTTTTAGGGGTTTATTAAAGAGCAATAAAATATTCAAGTCTTTAAGCACACTATGACAAACGTTAAACAGTCCTTACAATAAACTGATTAAATATGCACAACAAAACATTCCGGTTGTTTATCTCCTCCACTTTTAGCGATTTCACAGGAGAGCGTGAGGTTATGCAAACAAAAGTTTTCCCCGAAATTGAAGCTTATTGCGCATCTTATGGATACCAATTTCAATCCATTGATCTGAGGTGGGGTGTGAATGAGGAAGCCCAGCTTGACCAGAAAACTATTGAGATATGCCTCAAGGAGGTCAACACCTGCAAGCACTATCCACATCCCAATTTCTTAATCATGCTGGGAAACCGCTATGGGTGGATACCACTACCTTATGCAATAGAAAAAACAGAATTTGAAAAAATCCTTGATTATTATTCAGGGAATGAAGAGAGCCAGTTGTTTTTGAAAGAATGGTATCAGCCTGACGAAAACCATCTTATGACAGGGAACTCGACGGCTTATGTAATCAGACCAAGAGAAGGCAGGTTCACAGAGTATAATAACTGGGAAGAGGCAGAAAATCTGCTTCGTAAGTCTCTGCAACAAGCAGTTGCAAATATTGACTCAATAACCGACACAAATAAATACTTCATATCAGCTACTGAACATGAAGTTATCGAAGGAGTATATCCCTATGGCAAGAATTTAAAAATCTCAAACAAACAGGATAGGAAAAATGATGCACAGTATTTTTTCGATCTGGAATATATTGGTGGATTTATAAGAGAAATTACTCCTGGTAAATATGAAACAAGCAAATCTGTTTTTTTCGATTCGGCAAACGAAAGTCTCAAAAGATTCAGAGGAAACCTGAAAAAGACTCTCAAAAAAGAAAATCTATTAGAGCTAAAAACATCCCTGGTTTCACCAGATAAAGTAGATGAAAATTATCTTGAAATTTTCAAAGAGTGGATTCTGCATTACCTCAAGTCATCAGTTGCAAAACAGATAAAGAATATTGCAGAAAGTAGTATCGAAGAAAATACAAAGACCGAACATCTTGCATTCAAGCAGGAACGATTGAAGGTGTTTGTCGGGCGTGAAGGAGTATTGAAAAAAATTCATAATTATATTTCAAAGCCTTCAGATGCCCCTCTGGTTGTTTATGGTAAATCAGGAATGGGCAAAACGGCACTTATGGCAAAAGCCATTGATAATGCCGGCAACAGCAAAGCTAATAAACTCATCTACAGATTTGTAGGTGCCAGTGAAAAGTCCTCTAATATCCGAGATCTTCTAATATCAATCATTAAGGAGATAGACACAAAAGAAGCTGTTAAACTGGAGAGTATTTTTAATGATGACATTTTTAATGATCAGGTAGCCTCCATACTTTCTGAGATTAACTTGAAAGTTGTCATTTTTATAGATGCGCTTGATCAGCTATTTGAGAAGAGCTATTTAAAATGGTTACCTGATGAATTATCTCCGCAGCTAAAGCTAATAATTTCAGTTTTGGAAGATGAACATTATAAAGATGACAGCGGATATCTTGACCAGTTAAAAGTAAAGTTCAACGGAGAGAACCATCAAAACAATTTCATCCAGCTTAAACCTCTTGACAGAAAAGATGGGTCAGAAATCCTGAAAAAACTGTTAGAGGGAATAAACCGGACAGCAACTGATCAGCAAATAGAATTCGTATTGGACAAATTTGAGAAATCAGGATGCTCGCCATTATATCTTACCATTGCTTTTGAAGAAGTCAGAAACTGGAGAAGTTTTGACATCTCTTTCAACAAGAAGCTAAAGCACGATATCGTCAGCAGCATAAATGCATTCATTAATAATCTTTCTAAAGTATATCATCACCAAAAAATTCTTGTTGACAGGTCGCTGGGGTATTTAGTTTGCTCCAAAAACGGATTAAGTGAGAAAGAGATACTCGATATTTTATCTTCAGATGAAATGGTGGTAAAAACAATTGAAAATCAATTTCACAAAAATCTGTCAGGGAAGTTACCAATAGCACCCTGGGCACGTCTTTTCAGTCAACTATCTCCCTTTCTGATTGAAAAAATGTCGGACAATGTTTCATTAATAACACTCTTTCACCGGCAATTCATCAATGCTGTCAGCACTGATTATTTGAGCCAATCATCAGTTAAAAAAAGTCTCCATCAGAAGATTGCACAATATTTCAAAAATCAGCCGCTAATTACTTCCGAGGGAATCTATAATCTCAGGAAACTTTCTGAGCAGGCATTTCAGCTATTTCATAGTGATCAGGTTGAGGAGATGCTTAATCTCATCGGACAAGACTATATCAGGATAAAATATGAGCTTGGCAGATTTTATGAATGTTTATATGAGATTGAACAGACCTTTATATTAATTAACAATGTTAAAGACGGAGATGCTGTCTGCAAAGACAGTCTTTTTTCTTCTCTGCTGAAATTTTTTAATTCATACAGTACTGAGAAAGCAGAACTTTTTGACTTTGAATTAGTTCATACCTATTTTGTTTATCGAAAACGAAGCACCTTTTATAGTGAGTTTTTAGAAAACGCAACAGACAAAGAGCAAATAAAGATACACCTCACAAATAAGGATTTCGCTGAGGATTATTATTTACTGTTTCTCTCCGGATTTGTGGGTTTTTTAAGAAGAAATGGAAAGCTGAATGATGCTGCGAAATATGTAAATGAAATCATTAAAGAATACAGAAAGAAGCTCAACACGAAAACAGATAATGAGGCAATCAACAAACAGCTTTCATCTTCATATTATGAGCTGGGTTATATTTTTTATCTGACTGGCAATTTTGAGGATGCAAATTCCGCCTTTTCACAAAGTGTGGATTTTGCACAGAAAATCAATAATGTGGTTGGCGAATGGATAACAAAATGTGTAATGTCGCGCATTGCATTTCTGGGAGGCTTAATATCTGCAGAAAAATTTGATAACACATTGGATGATGCGTTTGCTGTTTTCAAATCCCTCGAATCGACAAACAGTGTTGCAAAACGCTGGTTGATGGTAACTCAGCATCATAAATTTGAAATAAGCTTTTTTAAGAAGGATTTAAAAATGATGACCAGATATTATAATTTCCTGCGCACCAATGAGTGGAATATGGAGTTTGATGTGGCAATGGAACTTTACGAAGCTCAGATGGCACTGATTGAGGGGAAATATAAAAAGTCAATAAACTCATTCAATAATTACATTCAAAGGTTTACAGAAGCCCGGACCCGAAAGGAAGAAGCTTTTGCAGAAGTTTTTTATAATCTGGGACTTGCATATTATAAAGCCGGTGATATCAATAATGCAAAACAAATATGGGAAAAAGCCCTGGCCCTTGGCGATGAACCTGGCAACCACATCTTCAAGGAAAGAAGTCGTGAAAAACTCGTACAGTTTCAAAATAAATAATTTTCCAATATTTTCGCGTTATGCTACTTTCTTATTACTTTTATAGCCGAAATAAAAAAACAAACAATTTTCAGTCCTATGATCTTTAACAAAAACAAAAAGAATTACAAGTTTAACAGTTTGAATACCTATGCCTGGGACAGGACTGTAAGTGGCAAAAAGAAATTCAGAAGGCTTTTCGACAGAATGGAGCTTACTTACATGGGAGTGGAATTATCTTTCTATAACAAACTTTTTGATGAAAAAGACTGGCAAGTCGATATAGAATTAATAGTAAATAAGATAGAGGGAGATTCTTCAAATAAAATTTCTGAAAAAAAAGAAACAGTTGATATATCCAAAGATACAAACTTATACAAGTACTCTTTTGGCTGGGGTAATGACAAAAAAGGTAATTTTTGGGATCCGGGAGTTTATGAATGGGAAGCATATCTGGACGGTGAGAGTATTGCATCAACAAAATTCTATATTGAAGATGAGGGAGTATTTACAAATGAAAACAATCTGTATTTAACTGTACTCTCATTGAATACTTATGAAGCTCCCGAAGGAGATGGAGAGATGAGCGACAGAATATATCTTAAATCGTTTGATATAAAATCTACCCGCTACATAATGGGAGAATTAAGATTTATCAATCTGGTACCCCATGAATGGTATTGTGAGCTTTTCTTCAACATTTACGATGATACAGGAATGCTTATTGGTAACAGTGATTCATTTAGGATAATCACGCCCGAAGCGGGCACTGGTGAAGACTTTACTATATCTGCTGGTTGGGGATTAGGAGACCCTGGAATCTGGGTTGAAGATAATTACACTATGGAAGTCGTTTTTATGGATACCGTAATTGCAGTAATCCCTTTCTCTATTGGCAATGCCGAAGTAAGACGGGTAAGCGAATATGAAGCTTTGCTAAATGAAGATGTAGGTGCTATTTTTGGGGACACTATTGAAGTAAAAAAGTCAAATTCAAAACCTCAGGAAGATGATTCAACCAAAGAAACTTCCAAAGATGAAACAACTGATAAGGAAGAGAGTTCCGACGAAGACAATTCCGTAGAGGTATTTATTGACGACAGGCCTTTGGAAGAAATTCTTGCCGAACTTGACGGGTTGATTGGACTTGACAACATTAAAAAGAAGGTTAGAGAATACATTGATTATGTTAGCTTTCTTCAGTTTCGCGAAGAATCAGGAATAAAAGAAGATGAAGAGATAAACCTGCACAGTGTGTTTACCGGAAATCCGGGTACAGGAAAAACAACAGTTGTGAAGCTTCTTGGCAAGATCTATAAGTCAATGGGACTGTTGTCAAAAGGTCATGTCCATAGTGTTGAGGCCAGCGACATTATTTCCGGTTACGTACGCACAACAGGTAAAGACACAAAAAAGGCTATTGAAAAAGCAAGAGGAGGCATACTCTTCATTGATGAGGCCTATATGCTTTTCAGAGAAGGTGTAACAAATGATTTCGGGCCTGAAGCAATTGCTGCTCTTATCACAGAAATGAGTGACGGAAAAGGTGATATTGCAATAATGGTGGCAGGATATCCTAAGGAGATGGAAAATTTTATTGAATCAAATCCGGGACTTAAATCGAGGTTTAGAAACTATTTCCATTTTGAAGATTACACTCCTGACGAGCTTTTCCGGATTGCTGAATTTGCTGCAGACAAAAAAGGTGTTAAAATCTCTAAAAGTGCTGCAATACAGATTAAAAGGATTCTAACAGAAGCATATAGAAAAAGAGACAGGACTTTTGGGAATGCCCGTTTTGCATACGGATTAATTGATGAGGCAAAAATAAACCTGGGTGCAAGAATAATGAAAGACTCTGATCTTGAAGAGCTTACCAAAGCACAACTTTCTAACTTAAAAGATGTTGATATTGAAGACATTAACAACTCTTCAACAGATAAGAAACTTAATCTCGAAATAGATGAAAATCTGCTTAAGGAAGCAATAAGTGAACTTAACGAACTTACAGGCCTTACCACAATAAAACAAGAGGTAAAAGAATTAGCAAAACTTAGTCGCTTTTACAAAGAAAACAACAGGGATATTCTAAAGGCGTTTTCTATGCACAGCGTTTTTCTGGGTAATCCGGGAACAGGAAAAACTACTGTTGCACGCATTATTGCAAAGGTTTATAAAGCGTTGGGTATGCTCGAACGCGGTCACATCATTGATGCTGATGGAGGTGATTTGGTGGCAGGATATGTTGGTCAAACTTCGCTAAAAACAAAAGAACTTATTAAAAAAGCAATGGGTGGCATATTATTTATTGATGAAGCCTATGCGATAACTGAAGGAAATAATAGTGACTTTGGGCGCAAAGCAATAGCTGCCCTGATAAAAGAGATGGAAGACCACCGCAGTGAATTTGGACTTATTGTAGCAGGCTATACCAAAAACATGCAGAACTTCCTTGAATCAAATCCAGGCCTTAAATCCCGTTTCGACCAGAATTTTCTTTTCGAGGATTTTAATCAGGAGGAACTTTGGGAGATTGCTGAAAATATGTACAAAGGTAAAGGCTTGAAAGCTGATGCTGAGGCAGAAGCACATCTTAAAATACATATAGCATTCCTGTTTGAAAACCGCGATCAGTTTTTTGGTAACGCAAGGTCAATAAGAAAGATAGTTGAAAAATCCACCCGAAATCATGAGTTGCGAATGGCTGATTTGAGTAAGAAACACAGAACCAAAGAAATAATGTCAACACTTATTCTTGATGATGTAAAACAATTTGTTCCTGACAAAGAGAGGTTAATGAAAAGACAACCTTTGGGTTTTAGGTTTGGGGGGTAATTGGTATTTTTATTATAGTTACAATCCAATACTCGTTAAAAGTAATGACTAATTAAATATACTTATTTGTATGAAACCTGATGTTTTTATTTGCTATTCTTCAAAGGATGAAAGCTTTGCTAATAAATTATTTGAAACACTGGAAAAAGACTCCGTGAAATGCTGGTTTGCACCCAAAAGTATACTACCCGGACAAAAATGGGGAGGAGAAATAATGAAGGCATTGGAAAACTGCAAAACACTCTTGTTCATTCTCTCAAAAGATTCTAATGACTCAGATCAGGTTTTAACTGAACTTGAAACTGCCAAAGACAGAAGAATTCCGATTATTCCTGTAAAAATTGAGGATGTTGATCTCTCTTATGATATTAAATATTTCATCAGGTCACATCAGTGGATTGATGCAAAAAGCATTTCATTTGAATCTGTATATAGCATCATTATCAATTCATTAAAAAGACATTTAAATATAAAAGATAATGTTGATTCCGATGCTGGCAAAGATGAAGGGCATCAGCCACCTGAAAAAGAGAAAAAAACAGTAAAACAAAGAACTGATAATACCGATAGTAAAGATGACCCAATCGATAATAAAAATAATGATAAGTCTGTCTATCTCAAGCAAAATCTTGGTATTGAAACTTCAGGTGGTG
>JAOZOC010000742.1 GCA_029933495.1 Bacteroidales bacterium | reverse complement strand
TTTACAAATTTCTCGCCCGTGATTTTCTCATATAGTTCGATATAACGTTCGGAAACGCTGTTTACAAACTCATCGGTCATTTCAGGCATCTGCTGTCCTTCCTGTCCCTGAAAACCGTTTTCCATCAGCCATTCACGCACAAACTCCTTAGATAACTGTTTTTGATTTTCTTCTTTGGCAAAACGCTCCTCATATCCATCTTTATAAAAATAGCGTGATGAATCAGGAGTATGAATTTCATCAATAAGGTATATTATACCATCCTTTTTCCCAAACTCATATTTTGTATCTACCAGAATAAGTCCCTTTTCTGAAGCAATCTCAGTTCCCCGTTTAAACAGCTCTTTGGTATATTTCTCAAGCAAAGCATAGTCTTCTTCCGAGACCAAACCCTGACTAATTATTTCTTCCTTTGAAATATCTTCGTCGTGTCCCTCAGTAGCTTTAGTTGTAGGAGTAACAATAGGCTCTGGAAAACGCTCATGCTCACGCATACCATCTGGGATTGGAACCCCGCAAATCTCTCTTGCCCCTTTTTTATATGTGCGCCAGGAGCTTCCGGTCAGATAGCCTCTTATTATCATCTCAACCGGAAAAGGATCGCAGTAATGTCCTACTGTAACCATCGGGTCAGGAGATGCCAGTTTCCAGTTTGGGCAAATATCAGAAGTCGCATCCAGAAACTTAGCTGCAATTTGATTCAAGACCTGCCCCTTATAGGAAATACCTCTAGGCAGCACCACATCGAAAGCTGAAATGCGGTCGCTTGCCACCATCACCAGCAGTTGGTCATCAATACTATACACATCTCGCACTTTTCCTTTGTAAACACTCTTTTGTTTAGGAAAAATAAAATCGGTTTTAATAATTGCGTTTGTCATTGTTTACTAGTTTGAGTTAAAAAAATATTAAAATCACTATAAAACCTTTTAAAGCTAGCGGAGCGCGAGAGAAGCCATTTAATATCAATTTGCTTAACAATGTCCGCAATCATTTTCTTTTGCTCATCTTTTGAAATACGGCTTTCTCCAAAAAAATCAGTCTTGGCTTTTTTTCTGATTATTTTCTCAATATCAGATGAAATATTTTTTGTGGATTTGGGATTCTCAATTTTGAATTTAATAAAAAGCAACCAATGTTCAATTGCCTGCACCGGAAAAAATATCACACTCTTATCACGAATTTTTTCATTAATATCTTTATAAAGGCTACCTATCTCATTATTAAAAGCATTCCTGTCCCTATCGTCATAATCAACACCTATCAAAAGTAAATCCAGATTATAATCACGGAAAGCCACAATGCCGGCATCTGCATAACTTTTCAGAACATCTTTTGAATTCCTTGATCTAAACCTGTAAAAAAAAACCGAATCAAAGATAAAGTCAAAACTTACCTTTGATTGCCTGCCAAACAACGGCAAAACCGTCTCAATGAATGTTTCATGAGCAATATCTTCACATATTAGGCTGTATTTCAACTGCTTCATCACGGCACTCCTCCTATGAACCCCTGAAACCATTTTTCACCAAGCAACTCCGTATATTTAATAAATGGTAATCCCTTCTCCTCCGATTTTTCATTTGCAGGTTCGATAACACCCGTTAATAAGTTTTTAATTTCAGTTTCCCCGTTAATCATCTCAAAGATGAAAACCGATTGTGGAGAGTCTTCAAATTCGTCAACCAACTGAGTGTTATGAGTAGTTAAAATAATCTGGATTCCCTTTTCCTCAGCAAGCCTGAAAATATACTCCATAACCTCGTGTATTCTTCTAGG
>JAOZOC010000172.1 GCA_029933495.1 Bacteroidales bacterium | reverse complement strand
AGTGCCTTATAATCTTTTACAATAGCACCGAATTTCCTATCGAAACTGAAGCTATAACTATTTCCAGAACGATATTACCAAAGCTTGGTATTCGCACTGATATACTGGGAAGGCCACGTCGAACAGAGGTCAGAGACCTCACCTTCTGGACCGAGATCAGGATACTTGGGTTTGAGATAGCAGAGTAAAATAATAAGAATCACACCTCTTCGTACTGTGAACATTTATTGTCGGTTTGTGTTCTTTTATCAAACAAGCCTTGATAAAAATATGAGCGAACGTTTTAATAAGAGATACGAATCAGGAGACCTACCCTGGGAAATAAACAGGCCTGATTTTAATTTAAAAAATATTGTTTCAGAATACTCAATAAGACCAGAAAAAAGGATGAAAGAGCTCTTTTTGCGAAAAACGTTTATAATATACTAAACAGAAATGGGATATGGCTATCTCTGATTGGAAATTATGATGACGGAAGACTTAAAACCAGCCCGCCAAAACATAAAGCTTCTGAGATTATTGAAGCTATTGAACCATACTTCGAGATTATTTCTCTAAAAGCCGGATTGTTTGACTCAAATGATGAAATACCTTCAAAAATCTGGATTTGCCTTATAAAAAAGAGATAATGCTCTTTTTTATTCCTCATTAACAACAACCAAATAATTATTTCTATCTGTTTATTACTATAATTCCAGAGGTAATATTTTTTTCAGAACATTCTATAACAAAAGGATAAATTCCATTGCTAACACTTTTACCTAATTTATCTTTCAAGTCCCAGGTTACCGATATCTTCCCATCAATATAACCCCTCATTTTCAAAACTCTTAACTCTCTGCCTGCAAGGTTAAAAATAGTTAAATCGGCCTCAAGGTTTTTTTCGACAGAGAGTTCAATGACAACATAATCAGATGCAGGATTAGGCGAAATTAACACATCAAAAGGAGTTGGTTTTATATCATTTTCTAAACTACCTGTTGAAAGTACAACAAAAGAGGCCTCCTCCGAAAAACCAGATGATTCAAAACCATTATCAACCGATTGAACACTAAAATAATATGTACCCGGTTGCAAATTTTTCAATTGCCAGCTTGTATTACAAAAAACATTACCATACGAAACAATGCTTCTATGACCGGTTTCGCTTGTCATTGAAGACACAATTTGCGAACCTCCTGAAGTTGTACCTACTCTTAAACTATAAGTAAGTCCGGCAGCCGGGGTTTCAACATCAGTTGATGTATCCCAGTTTAATATAACATTACCGCCAATCACTTCTGCATTAAGGTTTTCAGGGATGGAGGGAGGTGTATTTATTAAAAAGTTCTTATTATCATAAACGGCTGTTGTAACTACGCCAGCTAATGTTTCTGAGCCCGTAATTACAACATCCAGGTTACCGCTGTTGTCATAATCACACCATGCGAAACTGCTGTTTTCAACGTCGGGCAAAACTACAGAATAGTCCTTATTAAACAGATTAGTTGCCACATTTCGATACAATACAGTTACCGGCTGACTATTATAAGATGAAAAGCCAGTAAGAAGAAAATCCTGATCACCGTCATTATCATAATCACCACAGGAGACTGACCCGTTCACTGTCCCAAAAATTTCAATTCCAATATTGCTAAAAACATCATTGCCAAGATTCTGATAAATATAAACCAGGTAAGTCGGTGCATCGGTCGAACCGTTTGCAATTATATCCAGATCACCGTCGCTGTCATAATCCCACCATGAAACATTGCTCTGTCCCATTCCCACAAGCGGTCCCGAAATAGAGGTAAAGGAATAATCTCCGTCGTTTCTGTAAATTTTAAGAGTACGCAGGCTGTCTCCCTGAGCATTCTTAAAAAAACCACAAACCAGAATATCAATATCCATATCATTATCATAATCACCCAAATCAACCTCGCCATTATAAATGCCAACAAAATCAGTATTGACCTTAAAAAACTCATCATTACCATCATTTCGAAAAATCTTTGTAATGCCTTCTTCTCCTGTATTTCCAACAAGTACAAGATCATAATCACCGTCGTTATCAAGGTCGCCCCAACAAGATGAGCCAGAGTAAACGGCTGTTATTTCGGTGGATATTTGCTCAAAAATTCCATTATTATTTTTAAAAAGAAATGAACCCGGAGTTACTCCATTTTCCTGGGAAGTTACTCCTGAAATAAAAAGATCAGGATCGTTGTCATTATCAAAATCCGACCAACTTGCATCACTGTAATTAAGAGCAGGCTGTTGTGTTAAAATATCTTCAAAAACTCCATTATCCTGATTAAATATTTTTGTTACCGGTCCGTTCTGAGACTCTCCTGTTACAAGAATATCATAATCGCCATCAAGATCATAATCAATCCATACAGCACAACCTTTCGACACGTTAGTCAGGATTGATGAAGCAGCTTCATTATTTTGAAAAGGCTGAGCATTTGTAATTAAGCCAATAAAAACAGCAATTAATAGTAATAGTATTTTATTCATAATCAAGGGGATAGTGAGACATTTTTTTATAGCAATAATATAGTTTCAAAGGAAATAAACCAAATAGAGTAGATTTTGTTAAATCAATTGTTACATAATTACGCGTTCAGATGACTTTTCGTCAATCACAAAATCCACTTATAGTTCCCGAATAAGATTTTTAAACAACTTAATAAGACTCTCTTCAGCTACACTAGCTGTTTGAATTATGTCATCAATATCCACTGGATTCAGATTATCAGGATCACACTCATCAGTAATAACCGAAATAGCAGCACAGGACAGTCCGGTATGGTTTGCAACAATAACTTCCGGCACAGTTGACATCCCCACAACATCAGCACCTGTGCCCCTCAAAAAACGATATTCAGCTCTGGTTTCAAGATTGGGGCCTGCTACAGCTACATAGACCCCTTTATACAGAGTTATTCCATTTTCAATCGATATTCGTTCCATTTTTTTATTCAAAAAAGCAGAATAGGGTTGACTCATATCAGGGAAGCGCGGCCCCAGATTATTGTGATTAGGGCCGATCAATGGTCCGTCACCCAATAAATTAATGTGGTCATCGAGAAGCATCAGGCCACCCTTTTTAAAATCAAGATTCAAGGCACCGCAAGCATTTGAAATTAACAGATACTTAACCCCAAGAGCCTTCATTACTCGTATTGGAAAAGTAATCTCCTGCATTGTGTATCCTTCATAATAATGAAAGCGCCCCTCCATAGCAAGAATTTTCTTTCCCGACATTTCACCATATATCAGTTTACCTTTGTGAAACTCAACAGTTGACACCGGAAAATTTGGGATATATTCATAGTCCAGTTCCTGTTCAATTTCAATGTGATTTACAAGCTTTCCCAGTCCCGTCCCCAGTATTATTGCTATCTCAGGGTTTTGCATTCCCTTTTGCTTCAGGAATTCTGTTGTTTCGTTTATCTGTTTCAGCATATCTATTTTTCTGACTATTTACTTTGTGCAAATTTATCATTTTTAATATGTCTTTAATTATTATTTTTACTGCATCTTTCAAATTAATATAAAACAAAAAAACACAAAATGAAAAAGCTCATTTCAATTATCACAGTTCTTTTACCAATGTTAGTATTTGCATATACCGGAGAGATTGCAAAGTCATTCGACATTCCCGGTCACTTTCCTACAGGACTGACATTCGACGGAAAAAATATCTGGCTTGCCGATTACAAAACTGACAAACTTTACAGTATTGACCCTAAAACGGGAAAGGTTATTCGTAGCATTCCCGCACCTGCATACTGGCCTGAAGGACTAGCCTGGGATGGTGAAGCTTTATGGAATGCTGACATCAAAGGAGGTATTCCTTTGTCGGAAAACTACGACGGTAAAATCTACCGCATCGACCCAAATGACGGAACTATCTTAAAAACCATACAGGCTCCATCCTATTCCCCACGAGGATTAACCTGGGACGGAAAATATCTGTGGTGTGTTGACGATGCATCAGACCAGGTTATACAGTTCAGTCCTGAAGACGGCACAACGATTAAATCATTTCGCTCTCCCTCTTCAAATCCAATGGGCATCACATTTGACGGCAAGTACCTTTGGATTTCAGATCGGAGTAAAGATAAAATCTATATGGTTGACCCTGACAACGGAATGGTAATAATTATTACTGAAGCACCGGGAGAATATACACGTGGAATGTGCTATGATGGTGAAACAATCTGGGCAGTTGACTACCAGCGCGATAAACTTTTTAAATTAAAAATTCGTGATGGACAGAAGTTCAGAGCATTTAATTCCCATACCTCAAAAATTACAATTACAGACCAGATAACAAACTTTGGTCCAGGTAAAATTCTCAGTGCAGATGTCCATATTGCTATCCCAAAAGATCGTCCCAATCAAAGCATTATTAAGACTCCAACATACAAACCCAAATCGCCTGAAATTGCTACGGACAAGTGGGGACAACAGACTGCTCATTTCCATTTCGAGAATGTGGAAGCTGGTAAAAATGTTGAGGGGCAGATGGTTTTGAAAGCAAAAATAAGTGAGGTGAGATATTTTATCTATCCCGAAGATGTTGGAACTCTTGCTGATATTCCTCAGGAGATAAAAGATAAATATCTTGAAAATAATGAAAAATACAATTGTGATCATCCCGTAATTCAGAATGCAGTTAAAGAGGCTATTGGAGATGAAACAAATTCCTATCTGATTTTCAGGGGTATTTTCAACTACCTTATCGGCAATATGTATTATGAGATGAGTGGCGGCTGGAACACAGCACCAACAGTTTTGGCACGGGGGAATGGCTCATGCTCTGAATATTCATTTGTATATATTGCGATGTGTCGTGCTGCCGGGTTACCTTCAAGATATGTCGGGTCAGTTGTCGTTAGAGGTGATTATGCCTGTATTGATGATGTTTTCCATCGCTGGGTTGAAGTTTACCTGCCAAACTACGGCTGGGTTCCCATTGACCCGTCAGGTGGCGATCAGGAGTGGCCGGGAAATCAGGCTAACTATATTGGCCACCTTGCTAATCGCTTTCTTATAACAACTGAAGGTGGCGGCGGCTCTGAAACTATGGAGTGGACATACAACAGCAATGACTTCTGGACAACTGAGCCGAAAACCTACGTTGTATCAGACCGCTATGCTGAATGGGAGCCGGTGAAGGAGAAATGATTTACGGTTTACGATTTACGATTCACGATTCACGATACTTATGATCTGAGTTTGTGGTGGATTGTGTGACAGATACTCCATAATAGAATCTTCAATAATATAAAAACGCATTCCCGTTTCTTTTTTTTCAGAAAAAGAGTACTTTTGTACCCGCGTTCAGACAGCCGCAACCTGTAAGATTTGAGAAAGCAGGTGGGCTGATAATCTTGCAGGTTTGGATGGATGGGCATGAAATTTTACTTTACAGGTTTTAATGAAGGTAATTGAAATAGATAACCGACAAGCGTGGACGCTTGTCACATTATATTAAGACTAAAAACTAAGAATTGAAAATAGAAATTAAATTTAAATAAAAGATTATGGCATTTGATATTGAAATGATAAAGGGCGTTTACGCCAGGATGACTGGAAGAGTTGATGCAGCGCGTAAAGTTGTAGGAAGACCGCTTACATTGACTGAAAAGATTTTATATTCTCACCTTGATGAAGGAATACCAACAAAAGCTAATAAAAGAGGTGTCTCTTATGTTGACTTTCGTCCTGACAGAGTAGCTATGCAGGATGCCACAGCGCAGATGGCACTATTGCAGTTTATGCAGGCAGGCAAAGAAAAGGTGGCTGTTCCTTCAACAGTTCACGCCGATCACCTTATACAAGCAAAAGATGGTGCTGATGAAGACCTTAAAGTTGCAAAATTCACAAACCAGGAAGTTTATGATTTCCTGGCATCTGTTTCAAATAAATACGGAATAGGTTTCTGGAAACCAGGTGCAGGAATCATACATCAGGTTGTACTTGAAAATTATGCTTTCCCCGGGGGAATGATGATAGGTACAGACTCTCATACTGTTAATGCAGGTGGTCTTGGAATGATAGCTATCGGCGTTGGTGGTGCAGATGCAGTCGATGTAATGGCTGAAATGCCCTGGGAATTAAAAATGCCCAAACTTATTGGAATTAAACTAATTGGAAAGTTAAACGGCTGGACAGCTCCAAAAGATATTATCCTTAAGGTCGCCGGTATTCTTACTGTGAAAGGCGGAACCGGTGCAGTTGTTGAATATTTTGGCGAAGGTGCCAGAAACATCTCTGCAACAGGTAAGGCAACAATCTGTAATATGGGTGCCGAAATAGGTGCCACAACATCAACATTTGGATATGACGAGAGTATAGAACGATATCTTAAGGCTACTAAAAGAGCGGATGTTGCCGAAATGGCAAATGAAATAAAAGAATATCTGACAGGCGATGAAGAGGTTTATTCAAACCCTGAGAAATATTTTGATGAAGTAATTGAAATTGACCTTAACACACTCACTCCGCATCTAAACGGTCCGTTCACACCGGACTTAGCAACACCGGTTTCGGAAATGGCTGAGGCTGCAAAAAAGAATGACTGGCCAATCAACGTTGAATGGGCTCTAATTGGTTCTTGTACAAACTCATCCTATGAAGACCTGACCAGGGCTGCATCAATTGTAAAAGATGCACTTGACAAAGGAATAAAACCAAAGGCAACCTTAGGTATCAATCCCGGTTCTGAGCAAGTCTTTTTTACTGCCAAAAGAGATGGCTTGATCGACACCTTCAGGCAAGCAGGTGCAAAGATATTCACAAATGCCTGCGGCCCCTGTATCGGGCAATGGGCACGACCGGGAGCCGAAAAAGAGGAGAAAAACTCTATCGTTCACTCCTTTAACCGTAACTTCCGCAAAAGAGCTGACGGAAATCCCAATACAAACGCTTTCGTAGCATCTCCCGAAATGGTTGCCGCAATTGCAATCTCCGGCAGACTTGATTTTAACCCGGTTACAGATACTTTAACGAACGACAAAGGTGAGCAGGTTA
>JAOZOC010000171.1 GCA_029933495.1 Bacteroidales bacterium | reverse complement strand
ATTATAAACATTAAAACCTTTATTATGAAACAGAAAATTACACTTACAGCAATCGTATTTTTAGCTACATTATTTGCTTTCGGGCAAAGAACAGCACTGAAAAACAATGAAATTTTTTGGAAATCCAGAACAGAAAGACAATTTTATGAATTGAAACAAGATGATTATAAAGTCAGGCAAGGTCATCAGTTTCAGAAAAACAGGAATTTTCCTCAAGCCTTAAATCTAAAATCCTCTCAAGCCATTAAACAAAAGCTCGACAGTTTAGTAAACCTGAAATGGGACGAAACTATTAGCCAGTGGGTTGTATATGCTAAAAATGAATACACTTATGATACTAACACGAACAATACGCAATCTCTTTATTGTAACTGGCAGGAGGCCACCAACCAGTGGGTTAATTCTTATAAAGATGAAAATACCTATGATGCCAACGGGAATATGATTCAATATATTCCTTATCAATGGTACGAGAACCAGTGGGTTGCATATAGTAAATATGAATACACTTACGATGATAACGGAATAAAGACGCAATTTCTTGAGTATCATTGGGACGACATTACCAGCTTGTGGGTTGCATCTTATAAAGATGAATACACTTATGATTCTAACGGTAATATGATTCAAGAACTTGGATATCTATGGAACGAAAGCATCAACCAGTGGATTGTTTCTTATAAAACAGAATACACCTACGATGCCAACTCGAACATGACACAAGAACTTGAAAATTACTGGAATGAAACCATTAGCCAGTGGGTTGTTTCTTATAAAACAGAATATACCTATGATACCAATGGAAATATGACTCAAGAACTTGAGTGTTTCTGGGACGAGACCACCAATCAGTGGGTTACTAATTATAAAGAGGAATATACTTACGATGTTAACGGGAATATGACACAACGCATTGCGTATTCCTGGGACGAAAATGTAAGCTCCTGGAATGCCCATTATAAGGTAGAATACTTTTACGATACTTTAGGAAACATTACCCAGTCCCTTAATTATTTATGGGATGATACTGCCAGCCAGTGGGTAGCTACTTATAAAAATGAGACCACCTACGATAATTCATATTCTTACTCAGATTTGATTCTTCCATACTCTTTTGGTGGTGAGAACTCAGGTATGCTTTTTAATTATATGTTGACTGGGATTGAATATTACAAGTGGGATACGCTCTCGGGTGATTGGAAACCAAAGACGGAAATATCATTTAATTATTCTGAGCAGGAAGTCAACTCTGTTTCTGAAATTAATAGAATAGAATTAAGTGTTTATCCAAATCCTTTCTCCAAATCTGTTTCTTTTGATTTTTCTGACTACTATGATAAAATCATATTGGAAATTTTCGATATTCAGGGCCGCAGAATAATATCCAAAGAAATTAGGAATCATGAAAATTTAAGCTTGGAAGGTTTAACCAGAGGCATGTATTTTTATAATCTGACTATTAACGGAAAGAAACTGAACGGTAAATTAATCAGGGAATAATCCTTAACTAACACTAAATAAGGTTATAATTATGAAAAACAAAATATCTTTTTCCACTAACAGAAATACAATTTCTAATTTATTGGAAGTTAGGCAAGCCTCATAGTGCAAAAGAAATAGCAATTTACAATCCAACAGGCCAAATTGTTTTTTAAAAGAAAGCCCTGATAAAAACTATTGATCTTTCAAATCTTCAGGTGGGATTGTCTTTTACGGAAGCAAAAACGGAACAGGGAAATGTTAGCGAGAAATTGATTGTTGAGTAGTCCCAGGATTCCTTACATCTTAATTTTGACCTATGAGATCCAGAAAATCAGTTAAATGGTGTTTTAAAAACGGCTTTCTAAAGTAGCCGGCTGCTCCTAATTCAAAAGCCTTTTTCATATATTCACAATCATCTATATTTGAAAGAATCACAACGGGTATTTGATTGATTCTTTCATCCTTTTTCATCTCCTTTAAAAATTCAAATCCATCCATAACAGGCATTTGAATATCAGAAACAATAAACTCGAATGATTTCCTTTGCAATAGTTCCAATGCTTCTTTGCCATTTGAACAGTCAGCAACCTCAAAACCATTATGTTCAAAAAGTAGTTTTAGATACATTGAGAAATACTTTTCATCGTCAATTATTAAGCACCTGCTTTTTATTTTTTTGTCCATTTTCAGAAAGTTTACGAAAAAATTTTGACAAAAGTACTTCTATGATATATGCCGGTCGTCCGAACTTATAATTTGAGATTAGTTTTTTTTGGGGTAGTACGTCCAGACTTGGAAGATTGTACTGATTTTAAGCATAAAGGAAAATGTCTGACAGTTATGCGTTATGCGTTGATTTCGTGTCAGTTCATAAAATAGGTTTACACTACTTATGCTTCGCCCCGCCTTTACTTACGGTCTTTATGTTATTGTAAACTTTAATCATTCTCCCGTCGTAATCATTTGCCAGTATGTCTTTTTCAGTAAAATTTGTGACAAAAATATTCTGGTTTGTTATGCGGTTGTAGTCATAAATAATGTAAATCATTCCATCTTCGGTTTCCTGCCCGTCAGGATATGAAACACCATTTCTCTGGTCAATCAGCAAACCATTCGACCAGGTAACTCCATCATCTTCCGAAATGAATGCCATTAGATGAGAACGCTTTGTTTTAATGTCAATCGGGCCATGTTTAACCATTAATAGATTCCCCGATTTAAGCCTAGTGATAAAAAATCTTGCAGGCGGATGCTTGATTTCAGAAGGCACTAATTCACTCCAAGACTTACCCCTGTCTAATGAAAAACTTTCTCCTATTCCATAATTGGTGCGTACAAGCATCCATAGCGTCCCGTCTTTTTTCTCAACTATTATATGCTCATCAAAATTCCTGACATCTTTCGGTACATTTACAGCTCCCCTTTCCTTCCAGGACTGACCATAATCAGTTGACACAATCACCTTGGCACTATTATCCGTCAACCTCCATGTTGAGGCAGGCAAAATCCAGTCCCCGTCAGAAAGAACGGTAGGTTTACACATCATTATACCATCTGTCAGCCTCCTGGGCTCTGTCCACATTACAATATCAGCATCCGGATTATTTGTTGTCATTGACCAAACCCCCGCAATACTGCCGTCGTGTCCGATGGTCTGTGCCCAAAATGCCCACAGTTTTCCTGCAGGGTCAATCCAAAGTTCAGGATCAAATGCTCTGACCGGACCATCACCATCAGGATCAATAATCAATATCTCAGTCCAGTTTTTCCCTCCATCCTGGCTTGAGGATACAATCACATAGTTATTATCATCTTCATCAGGTGTTGTTCCGGCATACCACGTAGCCCACATTGTTCCTCCGTTACTTATAGCAAGACTGGGAATTCCGGTAAACTTTCTGTTTACAATAGAATGGCTATCTGTTTTTTCAGGTAATACAATCACTTTGGGTGGGTTAAGAAATGGGGCCTTACTTTGGGCAAAGCCCGGTACTGAAAGAAAAAAGCTGATCAACACAATGCTGCTAACAATTAATTTCGATATTTTCATTATTTTACAGTTAAGTTTAATGTCTGTGCAATAAACACTGCTACGTTTTATGCAAATATACTAATTT
The DNA here is from genome assembly GCA_029933495.1 of Bacteroidales bacterium. GTDB lineage: Bacteria > Bacteroidota > Bacteroidia > Bacteroidales > JAADJA01 > JAADJA01. The sequence goes on along the minus strand of JAOZOC010000171.1, from coordinate 3,437 downwards.
CAGTACAAAATCAGATTTTACCCTGACAGATATCGAATAGTCGCAATAAATTGCATCAAGTTATTTTATGAGCAGGTTAGAAGTTCAGTATATATTAATCTCATTTCTTGACTAACTCCCGGATCAGCATATCACTCCCACTTTCGATTTTTGCATACAACTCTTTTTCATAAGATTCAAAATCAGGCTTTAGCAAGCCGTACAATGCTTTCAGCAAAGTGGTTTTACCTGCTCCGTTAAGCCCGACAATACCGTGAATGTTTCCCTCTTCGAGAGCAAGGTTAAGGTCATTAATAACCTTCTTTTTTTTAGTATATGAAACCGTAAGATTATTAATCGAAATCATATAAAAATGGTTTTAAGTTTGACAATGATTTATAATAAAACCTGACTGAAAGCAGCCACGTACAGGAAGCATAAACGGCAACAACAGGCTAAGTGCACCAATCGCAGATAATGTCTGGCTTGCAATGAGCTTTTCATTAGGAATATAAAATGCATATTTTAGCAGAACGACATAAATAAAGACAAAATATATCATAAGAAGTTCAACAAAAGGTATAAACCAAAATCCGGGATAAAACAGGATAAACAATAAAACCAGGGGGGACACTAATAATGTAAATTGAATAATAAACTCTACAATTTTTCTTTTTAGAAATTGCTTGACTCCGATTTCCACTCATAACTATCGTCAGGAATCAGCCTTATAAATCTGTTGTGCCTGTTGGTAGCACGGGGAGTAAAATCAATAAAACCTGATACAAATATTAAAGCAAGTAGTATCAGAATATCAGTCCAAAGTCTGTAATATATCAACCCCGAAATTAGCGGAACAGATAAAAGCAGGTATTCTGATAAGTAAACCTTTACGGGATGTGTTTCAACAATCTTTAAAAACTCTTTATCGGTTCTTTGCAAGTGAACAGACAGCACAAGCAGAATAAAACCGGCAGTCACAAAATAGTGGTTCGATTCAATACCCAACTGCTTAAAAATAATATAAAACAGAAATACCGCAAGTCCAGCTATAAACAAAAACCGGAAAATTCCGATTCCTTCCAACTGCCTGGCAATCTGCTTCCATCTAATTTTAATTATTGCTCCAGCCACAGAGAATTGATTTATTATTGATAAACAGACAAAGATAGCATAAACATCCAAAAGTAATAGATCGAACAATCATTTAAGCATTTTTACTACCTTTGCACCCCGAAGCCTGAACCGTCAGGAGTGAAATTTTTAGCAAAAATATCTTATACGTGAAGCAAAAAGAGATTATCACAAGTTTTTCAAAACTCAGCAAGGAAGAGAAGCTGCAAATTATTAGTAACTATTTTGCCGATTCAGGTGAGTTTTTAACTGAGCTAAAAGGTTACCACCATTCCGATCCGAAAAAACAGAAACTGTTTGATGAATTCAGCGAAAATACTCTGACAAACTATTTTATTCCCTATGGCATTGCTCCCAATTTTATCATTGACGGGAAAATTTATCATATCCCTATGGTGATTGAGGAAAGTTCTGTCGTTGCAGCAGCATCGAACAGCGCTAAATTCTGGACTGAAAAGGGAGGCTTTCATACTGAAATTATCTCGACTGAAAAGATAGGTCAGGTACATTTTATCTGGCACGGCAAAAAGGAGAAGCTTATGACGCTTATGCCTGATTTAAAGGAAAACTTACTTTTCAGAACAAAACATATTACATCCAATATGGATCAACGTGGTGGCGGAATCATTGATATTGAGCTTGTGGATATGAGTGACAAGATGGACGATTACTATCAACTCAAAGCCTCTTTTAATACTGTTGATTCTATGGGTGCCAACTTTATCAACTCCTGTCTTGAAGAATTTGCTGCCGGGCTGAAAGAGTTTTTAAAGACAAGTCCCTATTTTACTGAAGATGAAAGACGGGTTGAGATTATTATGTCAATCCTGTCGAATTATACTCCCAATTGTCTGATAAAAGTGTGGGTTGAATGCGAACTTGATGAACTCGACAGTATTGATGATGAGTTGACAGGTGAAGAGTTTGCCTGGAAGTTTGAAAAGGCAGTGCGAATAGCACAAATAGATGTTCACAGGGCAACAACACACAACAAAGGAATCTTCAACGGAATTGATGCTGTGGCACTTGCAACCGGAAACGATTTCCGTGCTATTGAAGCCGGCGGGCATACTTTTGCGTCAAAAGATGGCAGATATCGCAGCCTCACTGATATCGAAATTAAAAATAACAGATTCAAATATACTTTAACAGTTCCTCTCGCTCTTGGAACAGTAGGAGGTTTAACATCCCTGCATCCCCTGGTAAAAAAATCAATGGAGTTGCTTGATAATCCTGATGCAGAAGACTTGATGCGCTTTGCTGCTGCAACCGGTCTTGCAAATAATTTCGGTGCGCTGAAATCACTCGTCACAAAAGGGATTCAAAAGGGCCATATGAAAATGCATCTCCTGAATATCCTTAATAAGTTTGATGCTGATGTCGCTGAAAAGCAAAAGGCCAAGAAATGGTTTGAAGATAAAAAAGTTACCGTTAAAGCAGTATATGAGTTTCTTGAAAAATTGCGAAGCCATGCTTCCGGCATGTCGGAAGTTTATTCTTGAAAATATGAAATTCAAATCCAACGGGAAATTATTGATAGCAGGCGAATATCTGGTCTTAAAAGGCGCTAAAGCCTTTGCTGTTCCTGTAAATTTCGGGCAGTCAATGCTGATACAAAAAGAAAATGAGGAAGGTATTCTTTGGGAGAGTTATGCTGATGGCTATTTGTGGTTCAGTGCCTGGATAAAGACTAAAACATTTGAAATTATTGAAACTTCGGATATAGAAGTGTCTCAGCGATTAGTGAAAATTCTGAAAGCTGCTGACCAACTGAGTGGTGGTTTTATTGGAAAACAAAATGGTATCAAAATAATTAATCATGCTGATTTTAATCTGAACTGGGGACTTGGCAGTAGCTCGACACTAATATCAAATATTGCCTGGTGGGCAAATATTGATCCGTTTGATCTGCATTTTGCAGTTTCCGGCGGTTCAGGCTATGACATTGCCTGTGCACGAAGTGAAGGCCCGCTTTTTTATTATCTGGACAATAAAAATCCAAAGACCGAAAAGGTTGATTTTAATCCCGAATTTTTAAATAATATCTATTTTGTGTGGCTCGGGAAAAAAAGAAATTCGGCTGATGAGGTAAGCTCGTTCAGGATGATAAAAAAAAGGCTGCATAACGAAATTGCTGAGATTTCGCAACTGAGTGATAATATCGCATACGCACCGACACTTGAAGACTTTGAATACTATTTGAAAGAGCATGAGCTGATTATATCAACAATTCTTAAGAAAAAGCCGGTTAAAGAAAAGCTATTTCACGACTATTTCGGAGAAATAAAATCACTTGGTGCCTGGGGCGGTGACTTTATTATGGT
>JAOZOC010000741.1 GCA_029933495.1 Bacteroidales bacterium | reverse complement strand
CATACCGCGGTAAAGTGAAAGCGAAGAATAAGGGGGAGATTGATATGTATATTGTTGAAGAGGAGATTTGATTATAAGAGATAAAAGGGTCAAGATTAGAGAACAAAGACAAGAAATTAGAGAGCCAAGGCAAGAGATTTGAGAACCAAGACAAAAGATTTGAGAACCAAGACAAAAGATAGAAGACAGAGGATTTAAGACGGAGGAAAAGATGTTATTTTCTATAACTTTTCTGCCATTTTATTCTGTACCCTATATTCCATTCAATATAATCGGCAATTGAAAAGTCGTAAGCTCTGACATTTATTCCGGCAAAAACATTTTCAAAGATGTGGTATTTCAATCCTATTCGCTGGTAGCTCGGTCCGGGCTTTCTTCTTGGAATTGAAATTCCGACAGGATTGTTTTCTGACGGTGGAGTTGGTGATTCAGGGACAGACCACTCCTCGCGATAGACATACCATCCCGGTTGAACAACCATAGAAACCTTGTTGATAACCAATTCAAAAGAGCCATAAAAACCGACAGCCACTTTAATTCCATTACCTGCGTTTAGCCTTTCAGTTGTTTGAGCATTCTCATATTTGATATATGAGTTATAAGAATTGTCATAGCTGATATCTGTCCCAAGGCCAAACTTAACCTTATATGAAATTTGCCTGTTTATTCCTGTTGATAGTGTGTATATTCCATAAGTCTCAGCGAGATATGACGTGTCACCATTGTTCTCAATCACTTGATATGCAAGCTGTTTTAGCGAGCCTGCAATCAAAACGATATACTCCCACTCCTTTCCATATTTAGGTATCTCTTTTTTTATAAATTCGGGTCTGCTTTTAAAAATATATTTTAGCCCTACCCTTGGTGCTACCAAATTGATTCCATAATTCGGAACACGCGTAGCCCCATTTGAGAAATGTGTAAAAGTAAATCCTGCTGTGAGGTCAAAATGCTTTCCAAGCTGAATATCTGCATTCAGGCCGGCGTCAATAAATACGGTATTATTCGATCCAACAGCATATTGGTAAGGGTTGGTTATTGGATCGTAAGGCTCCCAGTTATAAGTCAGTCCAAAGCCTACTTCATAATTAATGCTCCATCTTTTAAACCGTTTGATAAGAGGGGCATTGATAAAGCTATAAATAGCCGATGGCGTACCAAGTTCAGCTTTATTAAAAAAATTGACTCCGTAAAACCCGAATCCCCATGTCGGATACCCGTAAAGTTGTTGCCAGATTTTCCGTCCATCCGTTTCGATTCCATACTGAAATGAAGCTGCATGGAAATTGTCAATAGGTGTTCCTGCTGCATTTTGGCCCTGAACAAATTTGTTTGTTTGTAAAACCTTTCCAGCCTGATAAAAGAACCTTAGGGACTTGGGATGACGGTTTTTTCTGACTTTAGTCGAGTCAGAGGCTGACACCGACAAGGTTATAATTGAAATTAGAATAAAAAGTAAAAAATATTTTTTCATTTCAGTAATTGCTTGTAAACAATTTGACAAAACTAATATTATTCTGATTTCATTGGCCGATAATAAAAAAGGTCGTGATTATATTTTCACGACCCCGTTTTTAAGTTTTTTATTCTTGTGTTGATTATAGCGGTTCAACCGTAAATTTAATACCCGATTGAAGAATCATTGGGAGAAGATTTGCAGGTAACGGACTATCCTGATCGCCGTATAATCTCATATAGAAATCTTTTTTGTTCAGGTACTCCAGAACATTTACCGCCTCGAGATTAAAAGTAACACTTGTTGAGCCGTCAGCAATTGTTCCGGTCGAAGCA
>JAOZOC010000740.1 GCA_029933495.1 Bacteroidales bacterium | reverse complement strand
CTCTATTTTCAGGGTGAGCCTTATCTGAATCCCGGATTTTTTGATTTTGTTAAATATGCAGGAGAGAAGAAAATCTATACTGCAACGTCAACAAATGCACACTTTCTTACAGATGATAACTGCCGCAAAACTGTTGAAGCCGGACTCGACAAACTGATAATCTCTCTCGATGGTATCGGACAGGAAGCATATTCGTCGTATCGGATAGGAGGGAAGTATGATACTGTAATTAAGGGAATTGGGAACATTGTGAAGTGGAAGAAGAAGTTGAACTCATCAACTCCACATGTGGTTATTCAATTTCTTGTTCTGAAAACTAACGAGCACCAGATGAATGACATAAAAAAACTGTGTAATGATCTTGGTGTTGATGAATTGCAATTCAAGACAGCTCAGATATATGATTACAAAAACGGTAGTTCATTAATTCCTGCAAATGATAAATATTCCAGATACAGACAACTGCCTGACGGAACATGGGAGTTTAAAAACGAGCTACCTAACCGATGTTTCAGAATGTGGAGCGGGTGTGTTATAACCTGGGACGGGCTGGTTGTTCCCTGCTGCTTCGACAAAGATGCCAAATACCGCCTTGGCGACTTTAAAAAACAACCATTTAGAGAAATTTGGAGAAGTGAGAAATATAACGATTTTCGCAATAGTGTTCATGCTCACCGCAAAAATATTGATATCTGTAAGAATTGTTCGGAGGGGATGAGGTTATAGTTGTCAAAACAAGACTGCAAACGGCAGAATCACCGATCAAAATTCAAAAGAGTATGAGAGATGAGTGGGAATAGTTTTTTATTTTGAGTTATAGAACCCCAAAATAAATCCTTTTTTCTTTAGCATTTCAATAAACGGTTCCACATTATCAAACAGTACTTCCATTGAATCAAGTTTCAGGTGGGTGGCTATTTCTGTCAGGATGTCTTTTAGCTTTAATCCCTTTGCGATATTTTCAATTATTAAAACATAAACCGCAGATAGGTCAATAAACTGTACCTTGCCTGTCTCTTTTTCACGAAAAAGCAAAATGTAATATTTTCCTTTATCATCCTGAGTGATATCTTTGGCAATTTTAAGATGAACGGGATAAGAAACCCTGAAAATCTTGAATTCAGGGTTAACAGAAAGAGTATCACTTAGAATATTTCCTTCTTTCACAACTTGGGGAAACTCAATATCTTCCATCATAAAAACCTCTATCTCCATCCATTCAAACAGCAGCAGGTCTTCAAGTTGCGAATAAAGGTTTTTCACTGAAGATTCTGTCTCCTTGAAATAATTGTAAAATTCTTTTGGCATTTCCCATATCTGGGCAGACTGGCATTTGTGTGTTGCAAAAAAGTTTTGCACTAAAGTATCCCACTGTTCGTCAGTCAGAAGATTTCTTGTGAGTGGGAATGCCGATTCCAGACTGTCGTCAACAATATTGTAAACAAGTCTGCGGTAATGATTAACCCTGTCGGGCCTTACAATTACGCTTTCGGCAAGTTCGCCGGTACGGCAAAAATGTGCCAGATCAGACTGCTGCTTGTATGTGCTCTCTTGTAGTAACATCTGTTTTATTCCAGTTTTTATTTGCTATTGATCTCAGGTTATTAATTTCACTCTGCAGCTGATTTAATTCAGGTATGTTAAAATCTCTTTCCAACAGTACGGGCACAGGCTGAACCAGTTGAGTAGTATAGTCAAATAGTTCATAAACAGTATCGATGATATTCTCACCGTGCGTATCAATTATCAAATCCGGCTCAACCTGTGTATGTCCCGCCATATGGAAATAAG
>JAOZOC010000739.1 GCA_029933495.1 Bacteroidales bacterium | reverse complement strand
ATGAAGTATGAAGTTCTCCCTGAACCTGAGGACTATGACCTTGAACCGTCAGTTAGTAATCCTTATACAAGAATAAAGATAAAATGGACTCTTGATAATAACCCGTCCGGTTACATAATTGAACGGTCGGTTGGTGACAGCCTGAATTTTGAAAAGCTTGTCGAACTTGCGGGAAATAAATTCTACTATCTTGATAACGGACTTGACAGTTCATTGACATATTATTACAGGATGTATTCATTCAAAGACCTTATCCGTTCCGGATATACCGTTATTAAATGGATGCAACCGGGAAATTCGTCAGGCGTAATAGCAAATAATTTGCAAACGGCCAATATCACGGTAATTCCGAATCCGGCACACTCTTCTGCCGAAATAGAAATATTCCTTACCGTACCGGATCAGGTTAATGTTTCACTTTTTAATATAAGCGGTGAGAAGGTTTACGATTTGTTTACAGGAAAAATAATTAAAAACAGGTCTTTGATATTGAAAAGGGGAAATATTCCGGCCGGTTTGTACCTGTTAAAGATTTCGGGAAGTAAAACATTGAAATACAAAAAACTAACTTTTTATTAGTCGTCGAATATGAAGAAGAAACGAAATATATGGTTACTTTATGCTCTTATAACTACTGTCTTTTGGGGCGTTTGGGGTGCTTTTACAGAGAAATCGGCATACAACGGAACCGTTATTTACATCATTTGGTCGGTAATAATGCTAATACCTGCATTGATAGCTCTCCGTAATATAGGCTGGAAGCCCGAAACAGACAAAAAATCCATTCTTTACGGGCTTATTATCGGATTTCTCGGAGCAGGTGGCCAGCTTATTTTATTTACAGGCGCAATTGCCAATGGCCCAGCATTTCTGATATTTCCCATTATTTCACTTTCACCTGTATTGACAATTCTTTTGTCAATAATTTTTTTAAAAGAAAAAGCTTCGGTACGGGGTTGGATTGGGATTATTCTTGCACTGATTGCCATCCCTTTTTTATCATATCAGGACCCTGACAATGAGTTTGCAAAAGGATTTCTCTGGCTTGTTTTTGCATTACTTGTTTTTGCTGCCTGGGGGCTGCAGGCTTACTTTATGAAGTTTGCAAATAACCGTATGAAGGCAGAAAGTATTTTTTTCTATATGACATTGACAGGCCTTGCCCTGGCACCGTTTGCCTGGTTTATGACGGACAGTTCGGAATTACAGAACATCCATTGGAATTTAAAAGACGTAGGACTGACAGCACTCGTCCAGATACTCAATGCAATCGGCGCTCTGACAATTGTCTATGCCTTTCGGTATGGAAAGGCAATTATCGTCAGTCCACTGACAAATGCAGTTGCTCCGGTCATAACTGTTATAATTTCGCTATTTTTGTATAATACCATTCCCCATTTATTAATAATTACGGGGATGGTTATTGCAATATTATCAATGTTCGTTCTTGCATCTGAAGACAGTTGATGTTGTATAATTAGAAAACATATACATAGATGAAACATCTATGACGAACAAGTTCGACACACCCGCCCGTATGAACACGTTCAAACGGGCAGGATAACGGAAAGCCCCATCGGGGCGCAATGTTGGTAGCCATTCCGATAATTATCGGAATCAGCCCGTGGGTAAAAAAGTCAAATAAAGAACAGTTTTGGCGGGATTTTGGTTAGCGAAGCACCAAAATCGTGACAAAACCAAACAAACAGAATATCAGATAAATACAAAATTATAAACAGATGCAATATTATAAAGGTAAAAAATCGTATTTTAATACAGTCGGTACAATAGCTT
>JAOZOC010000170.1 GCA_029933495.1 Bacteroidales bacterium | reverse complement strand
TAAATGAAGCTGATTTAAAATCGGATGAGCCATTTTTCATTATGCGTTTTAATGAAGATGGAACCATTGACAGTTCTTTTGGGGATGAGGGAGTAGTTATTTCAGATATACGATAATATATGTAATCAAATGTATATGAGGTATTTAATATTATTGACAGCATTGGCAATAACAATGATTGCCTGTCGAAAACAGAGTCCGGCAGACGAAGAACAGGGAGTTGACAATCATCCCGTTTTATGGAAAGTGGAGTTGGACCCCGATTATTCCGTTAGATCAACAGTGCCAACTCTCGACGAAGCGGATAATATTTACGTTTTGTCACGGTCAAATTATTTTGGGATGACGGAATGTATTTCCCGTATAAATTCTTTTAACGAACAAGGTGATGTTCGTTGGGAGAAAGAATTTAAGGGTGAATTTTTATCCGGGCTGATCTGTCAAAATTCAACATTGCTTTTGACCACCTCTGTTTGCAGTGATTTAAAAAGATTATATGTGATAAGCTCAAATGACGGAAGCCTGATAAAGCAAATAGAGGTAAACTATAATACATCATTTTCATCCGGTTCAATAGCGAAATTTCTGGGGCAAGATATTTGTTTATTATCAGATACAGCATCTTTTTCAAAGATCACTTTGCTTGACTCAGAAGGCAATGAAATATGGCATAAATACACAAATGTAAGAGCAGAAGAAATTTACACATACAACAATAGTCTCTTTTTGAGGTCATTTTCAAAAATTCAGAAGTATTCTGCATCTGCCGTCACCTGCGATCTGTTATGGGAATGGCAACAAGCTGAAGCTTACCATATTTCCGGAATACGGTTTGGCAACGACGGTTCCCTGTTTTTCGGGAATTCGGGAGATATTTATCATTTGAGTAGTAGCGGCCAATTGGAAAATATTATTTCAATTACCGGTTTGGCAGTTTCCGACTTTAAAGTCAGTCATGATAATAAAATATTGATAAAGAATAAAAACCTGTTCAAATATGACCTTGACGGTAATGAAATCTGGAGAACGAAAGAGATGTATAAAAACTTTTTTATTTCAATCAGGGACTATACCGTTGAAGAAAACGGGATGATATATATTGGAGATAATAAAGGTATTTTTGCTGTCAATCCGGAAGGGGAAATTGAATATGTAGCACCTGAGTCCAATGATTACATCAGGGCGTATAATCCGGCTGTCAATAGTGAAAAAAACCTTGTTTGTTTGTCATATCCCGGAAACAACCTGTATTGTCTGAAAGGTGATTATTAAGCAATAGAATACACCTGTGTTATTTCAGAATCAATATCACGAAACTAATTTAAACCATATTTAAAAACAGACAACCTGTTGTTTAGTTTTCCTCAATAAACCCCTATTTCTGCTTTTTCCGGAGTTCGTTTTCTGCCTCTTTCTTTTCGGTTATATCAACGATAAAGCCTTCAAAGCCTACAATCTTATCATCTTCATAAACCGGGGTCATTGTAATTGTGTGGTATCCTACTGTTCCGTCCTTGCAATAACGGCGGGTTTCTCCAAACGGTATTGTTTCGCCCTGCAAAACTTTCTCAACAGATTTTTTCAACCCTACAAAGTCCTCTTTTGTGCGGCTAAGCGAATAGTGTTTGCCGATGATTTTGTCCTTTACATTGTATTTGTACAGTTTTAGCCAGGTTTCGTTTACATCCTGATAGAAACCGTCTTTGTCAATTCTGAAATATCCCACTCCTTCCGACTCTGATATCTTTTTATAGAAGTCGTGATATTTATGCTCCATTTCGAGCTTTCTTTCCAGTTCCTGTTCAGCCTTGACCTGTTCGGTAATATCAATGATAAATCCTTCGAGGCCGGCAATCTCCCCATCCTTATAATATGGTTTAGCCGAAACAGTGTGATAGCCTATTGTACCATCCGTACAAACCCTTGAAACGCGCTCGCCGCTCAGGGTTTCACCACTCAGAACACGGTTAACAAATGCTTCAATTTTCTTCTTATCCTCCGGTGTACGATTCAGTGAATAGTGCGATCCGATGACATCCTCTTTTATTGCACATTTGTAAAGGTTTAGCCAGGCATCATTAACCTCCTCGTATAAACCCTCTTTGTTTATTCTGAAATATCCAACATTCGACTCAAGAAGTTTTTCGCGCAAGCGGGTTGATTCGGTTTCAATTCCAAGTTCCTCGGTAGCCTCTTCAAATGCTTTTTCAAACATATGCTCTTTTTCAACGCTTCCCTTGCCACTGATACTTTTCCTGCTTTCGATCATTGCAACCTTGAGATTCTCTTCAAGTGCAATTTCCGCATCTTCATTTGTCATCTCTTCCCAACCTGTCAGCATAGCTTTTATTGCCGAAAGGGGTTTGTGTCCTGTGGTAGTAAGATAAACGTGTACAATAATGAACCCGATAAGAACGAATGCCCCTATTGTATGAGCATAGGCGACAGGTGTTAACGGAGTTCCTATTTGCTGTTCAATAATAAGGGAGTAGTACATGTAAACCAGACCGCTAAGTACAACAACCGGAATTATCAAAACCCTCAGTCCGAGATATGTTAACCTTTGAAGAGGATTAAATTTATTATAAACCGTTTTTCTTGTAGGGTGAGGGGCATTTTTGAAAATGCCTGTGATATAATACTCAATCTGTGCTTTTATCATTTTTGTTGAGGGTATATATTGCCTCCATTCCCCGGTCACCATATTCCAGAAAAGGGTAAATATTATGAGTATCATAAATGCCCAGGCAAGATTTCTGTGTATTAGCACAGCATCCTGATAACCAAGCAGGTCGTAGGAGCCATGAACTTCAAAACCCGTAACTGCAAGTGAAAAAATCAATACTGCCTGTGTCCAGTGCCAGAAACGTTCGTACTTTTTATATATCCGTACTTTTTTCATCCCGAATTATTTTAATGTTGTGTTTTTTTGCTGCTTACTATTCTCATCAATCCGTGTACTATTACGCCCAAAAGGACAAGTATCATAAAGATAACACCGCCTGTATCGATCAGCGAGCTGTAGTTCCTTCCGGGGAGGTAGAAGTCATTTGGCTTTTTCAGCCTTCCGTCTTTACTGTGACATTCGGTACAGCTAAGTGCCTTATCGGACGTGGAAACCATGTGATTCAGAGGCCAGTAGCCTTCCGTTTCAATGAAATCATATTTTCCGCTGTAGGGCAGGTCGATGTAATCCATACCCTTTTTTGCAGAAGCATTCCAGTCAAAATCAGCCCAGTAGGCTCCCGAGCCTTTAGGCCCCACCAGCTTTGGTTGTATCAGGAGCTTATTGACAGGGTCGTATATCTGTTTGCCTTTCATTATTTTCACCGGCCATATTTTTGATCTGTGCATTGAATCTGACGGCATAACATAATCTTGATAGGAGCCCAGCAATTTATTGAGAACCAGAGGCTCGCCGGTATTTTCTATTTTATCATCAATCTTGTGGTGGTCAGCCATTCCGTTGAACCATACATACTCCGGCTCAAGATTTTTTCCAAAAACGGCTGTACCGTGTTTTGTGTCGTATTCGTGTAGTTTGTCGTCCGACCATTCGGTGTATGGTTTTCCGTCTTTTAGCTTTCCGGCAGTTGACCAGTCCCAGTACGTTTTTGTGGGACTGACTTTTGCATAAACAGGAATGTGGCATGTCTGACAAGCTACCTGCTCGTAATGGGTGTTTAGCAATTTACTTTTGTGCGGTGTGGCAGTATGGCATTTTTCGCAGGTGACTTTATTTTTATTTGAAGACGAAACCGTGTATAACTGTCCTGTGATATTGTGATTGTGTGTTTCGTGGCAATCTGTACACTTCATATTCTTTTTATCGTACGCCATATGAACATCCACATCTTTTGTACATTTGTTCAGTGCCAACTCCAGATCGCCATGTTTTACGTTGTTTCCGCCACCGCCTTTATAGTGGCAGGTACCACAGTTGTTCCGTTGTGGGAGTCCTATATTTTGAACTACCTTTTGCAGGTCAACCTTTGGAGAGGGGTTTCCAGAGCCTGTATTAGGGCCTGTTCCAGGTTTTGATTTTTTATAAGAGCCGGTTTTGTCATGGCAGACAAGGCAGTCAATATTGTTAGGATTGTGAAAATCGAAATTTTTATCGCCGTAGCCGTATCCTGCATGGCATAATGAGCAAAGTTTCTCATTTGCATTCACCCCGATACAAAAGTTGTTGAGGATATTCCTCTTTCCGAGGTCTTCATATCCTTTACCAGCAACCGAATCCATTTTATGCCATTGCCAGTGTTCGGTTTTCATAAACTCTTCGCCCCTGCCGTTGTGGCAACTCAGGCAGGCTTCCGTAATTTCCTGCGGCTTTTCAAATTCCTTTTGAAGAACCTCAAATTTAGAGTGATCAACAGGAATTACCTTCTTCCGGATTTCTATTTTCGATGTGGGATAATAGTCCCTGTCAAGATCGCCGTTATACTCAACAGTGATAATGAAGATCAATGATATGGGAACCAAAACAACAAAAATGAACTTTATAAACTCTTTCATAATAGAATGTATTAAACCTATATATGATATATATGATGTTACGTTAACATATTAATAGCGGGCAAAATTAGTTTTTGTTACATTTAGTTAATACTCTGAATGAAATTTATACTCACTTTTTAATAAGTGATATGTATATATGAAACTTAATAACTATTTTGTAATAGCCTATGAATTAAGACTATAAAACGATAGGAGGATTAATAGGTGCAGATATTGATAATATCGCTGTTTGCAATTTATTATTGTTTTAAATAAGTCTTGAAAACAATCTTTGGACTACTGATAATGTTCCCTTTCTTGAATTCCAATAGAATCAGTCAATATTTTTTTAATTATCTACTTATATAGAAGTTTGCATATTTATTTGTAATCGCTATAAATTACAAAAATTTCTTTGATATTAAATTTCTGTTTATACTTTTGTTAACACATTAACAAGGGAATATTAATACAAAAACATTATGAAACAATTAATTAAATTAGTCGTTGCAGCAATATTTATGCTGTCGTTTGTAAATTCATCATTTGCACAAAAAGAATTGTCCCCGTATTTAAAAGTCTGTGATTTGCAGGTAAGTATGAGTGATGCCATAACACAGGTAAAAGATGCTTTAACAGCAAAAGGTTTTGAAATCATTGGAGAGTATCATCCTGAAACCAAAGCCGGACTTTACGTAATTGCATACACGCGTGATGACCTTCAAAAAACTACGTTAAAGGTTAAAGACAGGGGAGCACTTGCAAGCATTTTAAAGATCGGATTAGTGGAAAAAGACGGGAAAATTGTTGTTTCGATGCTGAATCCGCCATACCTGTTCTATGCATATCTGATGGATGAAACAGACAAGCTTTTAGGTGAGCTGACAGACTTTACCAATGATGCTAAGGAAGCGATGAATACAGTTGGAACTGACTTCACCCCTTTTGGAGGAGCTGTTGAAGCTGATGATTTGAAAGATTATCACTATATGATGATGATGCCATATTTTACCGATCCTGTTGAGCTAAATGAATTTGACTCTTTTGATGAGGGACTGAGTGTCATTCGTAAGAATCTGGAAGCAAAAAAGGGAAGAACATTGAAAGTTTACGAACTGGTATTCCCTAATAAGGATGTTGCCGTTTTTGGTATCGCCTTGCTTGATCCGGAAGAGGGTGAAGGTCATTTTCTTCCGATTATTGGAGAAGACAATATAGCAGCTTTGCCTTACGAAATAATTTTACAGGGAAAAGAAGTTACTATGCTTCACGGAAAATATCGCTTTGCCCTGCTCTGGCCTGAACTTACAATGGGACAGTTTATGAAGATATCCAGCACTCCCGGTGATGTTGAAGATGTGATGGAATTGCTGACGGAGGATTAATTGGTGTAAAATGTAAAGTGCTATTTTCTAGGTATCAAGAGTTGTGGGTTAAAAGTACCCTATACATTACTTATTTTCTTTAACGTTTAGTTCCTGTGTATGAACCATGCGGGCTAGCCTTCCACATCAAATTATTAATCTATTACTCTTTCATTATTCTGACTATCTTTGCAGGCAGATAATTTATTTAAAAACAATCCAATTATGCTAACTATAATAAGTAAGACCGAAAGACTTTCCAAAAAGGAAAACCTTGTATTTTTGATAACTGACCTTAGAAATCTTGATGAAAGATATCTTTCAAAAGAGGAGATGAAATTTATCAGATCACAATACAGAGATAACAAAAGAGATACTTTTTCATTCAATCATTTTACAAACTGGATTTTTGTAAATATTCTAAAGAAGGAAAGAGTCAGAACAAAAAGACTGGAGGAGTACCGGAGTGCAGGGAATAAATTGCTGAGCAAGATCAATGGCAACAAGCTAAATTATGTAGTTTTGGTTGATGTAGAAGGGAAGCATGAAGAGTTGCTTGCTTACGCCGAAGGAATGGCTTTGGGGAATTATCAGTTTCTGAGATATAAGAAAGACCCTGCTGAGAAAATGAATTCGCTGAATACAATCGACCTCTATTCGAAAAATCTTGATGAGAAGCTGATTGACCAATCGAATATCGTTATAGATGCTACATATACTGCAAGGAATTTTGTGAATGAGCCTGTATCATATCTCAATGCTGTTACCTTTTCGAAAGAGATTGAAAAGCTGGGAAAGAAGTCTGGTGCCAAGGTTGAAGTTTTAAATAAAAAGAAGATAGAGTCATTGAAAATGGGTGGTTTGTTGGCTGTGAACAAAGGAAGTGTTGATCCGCCTACTTTTACAATAATGGAGTGGAAGCCAAAAAATGCAGTTAATAAGAAGCCCTATATTTTTGTTGGAAAAGGTGTTGTTTATGACACTGGTGGACTGAATATTAAGACAGGAGAATTTATGTACGATATGAAGAGCGATATGGGCGGTGGGGCGGCCGTATCTGCTGCTCTTTATGCCATTGCTGCTGCAAAACTTCCTGTTCATGTTATTGCCCTAATTCCTGCAACGGATAACCGCTTAAATGGAAATGCCTATGTAAGTGGCGATGTGATTACAATGTATGATAAAACAC
>JAOZOC010000169.1 GCA_029933495.1 Bacteroidales bacterium | reverse complement strand
GGTGAGCGTGGCCCAGAGCCCCAGGCTACACCAACCTATCCTGAAATAACTTTGCATTCAATTGATGATTTGGAAATTCTTGATGCAAGAAAAAAAATATCATTCAGCTCTGATGATAAGACCAAAGAGATTTATAAAAAGGAGATAATTCCTTTCTGGGAAGGCAAAACCATTCGTGATAAGCTTTTTACAGAACTGCCTGAGGAGTGGAAAGAGGCTTATAGCGCAGGCGTTTTTACCGAGTTTCAGGAGCAGCGTGCTCCAGGGCATACAGTGCTTGGTGATAAAATTTACAAAAAGGGATTTCTTGTCATCATTAAAGAGATTGAAGATAAAATTGAAAGTCTTGATTTTTATAACGATCCTGATGCATTCGATAAGCGGGAAGAGTTAAAGGCAATGAAGATTGCTGCCCAATCCCTGATAATTTTTGCAGAAAGATACTCAAAAGTATTAATTGAGATGGCTGAAAAGGAAAATGATTCTTCACGCAAAGCCGAACTGGAACAGATGGCCATAATCTGCAAACATGTCCCTGCAAACAAACCTGAAACATTTTGGGAAGCCCTGCAATATTACTGGTTTGTCCACGTGGGTGTTATTACCGAAGTAAATCCCTGGGACTCATTCAATCCCGGACGCCTTGACCAGCATCTGTTACCATTCTATAAAAAAGGACTTGAAGATGGGACTCTGACAAAAGAAAGGGCAAAAGAGATTCTCCAGTCATTCTGGATAAAATTCAACAACCATCCGGCTCCACCAAAGATAGGAGTAACGGCAAAAGAGAGTAACACCTATACCGACTTTGCACTGATAAATCTTGGTGGGGTGAAAGAAGACGGGTTGGATGCAGTTAATGAAGTGACTTACCTGTTGCTGGATGTTATTGAGGAGATGAGACTGCTACAGCCAAGTTCTATGATACAGGTAAGTAAGAAAAATCCTGATCAGTTTATAAAACGTACTTTAAAAATCCTGAAAACAGGCTACGGGCAACCTTCTGTCTTTAATACCGATGCTATTATCCAGGAGATGATTCGTGTGGGGAAGTCCATTGAAGATGCCAGAAACGGTGGTGCAAGCGGCTGTGTTGAGACAGGTGCTTTCGGGAAAGAGGCTTATATTCTGACAGGCTATTTTAACATTCCGAAAGTTCTTGAAATTACCCTCAACAACGGAGTTGATCCGAGGACAGATAAAAAGACAGGTATTGAAACAGGAGACCCTTTGAATTTCAAATCCTTTGACGAGTTGATGTCGGCATTTGAGAAGCAGATGAACCATTTTTTGGATATTAAGATAAAGGGAAATAATATTATTGATCGGATTTTCGCCCGCTATATGCCAGTACCATTCCTCTCAATTCTTATTGATGACTGCATTTCGAACGGTAGAGATTATAACAACGGAGGTGCAAGATACAACACAAGCTACATTCAGGGTGTTGGACTGGGAAGTATTACTGATGAACTGACAGCACTGAAATATCACGTTTTTGAAAACAGAACCGTTTCAATGGAAGGGATGCTGGATGCAATAAAGAATAATTTTAAGGATTATGAAGAATTCAGAAGCCTTCTGGTTGATGAAACACCTAAATATGGTAATGATGACGATTATGCCGATGATATTACAAGGCAGGTTTTTGAAATTTACTACAATGCTATCGACGGAAGGCCAACTGCAAGGGGAGGGCATCATCGGGTTAATCTGCTCCCAACCACCTGCCATGTCTATTTTGGAAGCGTTATTGGAGCTATGCCTGACGGGCGAGAAGCTGCCGTGCCATTGTCTGAAGGTATTTCGCCGGTTCAGGGAGCAGACAGAAACGGTCCAACAGCTGTTATCAAATCTGCAGCTAAAATTGACCATCTCAGGACAGGCGGCACATTACTGAATCAGAAGTTCACCCCTTCGTTTTTGGAAGATGACCAGGGGATTGAACATGTGATGCACCTGATACGCTCATATTTCCGTATGGACGGACATCATATCCAGTTAAACGTAGTTACTGCCGATACATTGAAAAAAGCAAAAAAACATCCGGAAAAATACCGCGACCTGATAGTTCGGGTTGCAGGTTACAGCGACTATTTTGTTGACCTGACCGACGAATTGCAGGATGAGATAATCAGAAGGACAGAGCAGTCGGGGGTTTAAAGTAAGTCTGATCTATTGATGACACGGGCTGTTTGGGATTTTAACAGTGGGAAAGTGCGTGGGATAATCCCAAACAGCCTGAAAAGATCAATTATTAAATAACAAAAACCAAATAAATCTCAAATGGTAAATATTCAATATCCAAAGCTTAATACAGTTTGAGATTTCATTATTCAAATTTTGAACTTTGAGTTTTGTATTTTGACTTTACTTCGTATCAACAACACACCTGAACCCTACAGTAGCATTTCTTTCGAATCCGGGAGAGACCCGCAGAAGCATTTGGGTTTTGTTAAGAGGCTGAGGGCCTCCTTTAACATACCACCAGCTTGAAGTCGGGTTGTAAAAGCTACCGCCTCTCATCATTATAAAATAATAGCTTCCATCATCATAAATATCATTTGTCAGTTGCCACACATTGCCAACCAAATCCTCAACACCATTGGGCGTTGCTCCGTCAGGATATTTATTCACAGCAGTTATCTTTCCCATACCTGAATTGCACTTGCCATCATCCATTTCATCTCCCCAGGGATAGAGTCTTCCATCAGTTCCCTGTGCTGCATATTGCCATTCGGCCTCGGTCGGTAATCTCTTTCCTGACCATTTAGCATATGCATTTGCATCTTCATAGCTGATGTAAACCACAGGGTAATTCTTCATTCCTTTTGGATATTTCTTCTCTTTCCAGTTTTTGAGAAAGTTAGTAGTATCTTCAGGAGCATATCCTGTTGATTCCAAAAAATCATAAAACTGGTTATTTGTAACAGGGTATTTATCAATATAAAAACCAGGAATCCTCACCATCTTTGAAGTATCATAATCAGGATAAGGAATGAAGTTTCCGCCTGCATCAATTTTCATCTTTATGCTGCCGGCATGAATTTCCACCATCCCGTCGGGCATCTTTTCGGGAACTGAAGTTTTAACAACCCTGCTTATCAGCTTTGGAGTGCCGGGATTGATAGTGACAATGTGTTCATCAAGCAATTCATCCCTATTAAAAAGTTGTATCACAAACTTCCCCTCATATCTTCCGAACATATCGGACAAATTAATGGAAATATCCTCTGCATCAAGAATAATTGCGACTGCATCATAAGCCGGGTTTCCGGCAGTAATGACAATTCTGTTTCCTCCTTCAGGACTGACAAAGAGAGAATCATCTATCAATTCAACATCCAGCAACTCCTGAAAACCGGCAATACAATCCACACTTCCCTCACGCCTTGTTCCTAGAAATGATTTGTCGAAAGCACTAGTGTGCACAGGAATTAAAAATCTACCGTTTGAAGTGTTTGCTATTAGCTCCTCGTGATTCCACAGACTCACATAATGAAGATTGTCACTCTTCTCAACTTCAAACAAGCTCCCCGAATAGCCTTCAGGTATTAGGCTGTAAATTGTATAAACAGTTTTATTTTCAGAAGGAAATTCATTCACCCAAATATTATCTTGAGAAGTTGAAATCAGGGGAGTCCATTGCAGACTGTTTAAAGCAGAGCTGTTTTCTCTCATAACTTTAACGGCTTTCCCAAGATAGTGCAGTTCTTCATCCATCCAGGCGGGGCGTCCGGGTGCAAATGTATTCAACTCAATACCATAACCATTAAACAGAGATATTGCCACTTCACGGTGGATTCTTCCCTGGCTCAACTGACAAACTCTGAAAATCGCAAAATCGGGCTTAATTAGCTTATTCAGATTAAGTGGCGGCGGCATAAATATGGCATCATGCACACGTCCTGAAATGATTCCGGGCATATCTTTAACCACAGCCATCCCTTCAGAATACATAACCACACCGGACTTAACACTGTCGGCAGCCCGCTGCAGCTCAATGCTGGAGCTTCCCCTGGTGTCGAGAACAACACCATCTGCATCAACGGCTTCTATCAATCTTGCCATCCCCTCATACGGGTCTTCAGTTCGTGTACTTTGATCCCATGGGTTGTAAGCAATAAAAAACTTTGTTCCGTTTTGTTTTGCCCATCCCGAGAGTTCATTCAGCTTCTCCAGTCCTCCGGGAAGGTCGGCATACAAATCCCACTGATTTCGGTCATCCACACCGAGGGCAGGCCAGGTAGGCCATATCCCGAAAACATCATATCCTCCAAACATCTTTTTCCCCGACTCCAGAAACTCCTTAAACTTGTATCCATCTTTTTCCTGATCATAAAATGAATGATCCCAGGCAAACTGCAATACCATCAGATAATCACTCCTGATCCAGGCAATATCTTCACGCAAAAACAAAGAGTTGTCAAATTCTTCAAGATCATAAAGATAGCGCTCTTGAAACATCAGTTTTAATCCGTTTTGCCACTCCCCGGAATACTTATCAGTGTAGATTTCATAGTTCACCGATCCTCCCGGATACAGATATGTTTTATATCGGCCTTTTCGTCCCTTTTCAACATCTTTTCTACGGGCAATCGCACAAAGAGAACTCCCGTCACCGGCAGTTATTGAGCTGTATCCCATTTCCCAGGCATTATCAGGAAGAATAACTCCCAAAGGTTCTTTCCCGGGCCTGAATAATTTTGTACGAGCAAGCGACCAGGGGCCTTCACCGGTAATGTATATGTTTTCAGGCAACTGTCCGAATGGAACCATATTCTCAAAGATAATAGTATCCTGGGTGTAATTTTTAACGGACACAATAAATCTTTCGCCGTGCGAAAATGTTGAATCTCGTTTAACGATTGCAAAAAACAGAGTATCCCAGGCAATTTCAATTAGTGAATCATTTTCAATAACCGTTGCTGCGGTTGAATAATATACTGAATCATTTATTACAAATGAAAAAAATGGCAGAGCTCCGTCAATGGATCTACTGGTACTATCATTGTGCCTGACTCCGTCAACACTCAGCCCAAGATCCGTAATAAAATTCAAAGATTGCGATAAAACGGGCTGAATAATCATTAGTAATACAATTTGTAACAGCAATGGATATAATTGTAGTTTCTTCATAATTCTCTGATTTTTTGTTATAAAATCATTATTTGGCCTTTTGACAATACAAATTTAGTTAATTTTGTCTTCATAAGACAAAAATATTATGTTACAAGATGTTGTAATAGATTTTAAAAATGCTTCAATTTTCCAAAAGGAGGTGCTGGTTCTCTCCGGAGTTGATATGACTATTGTAAAAGGAGAGTTTGTTTATATGATAGGCAGAACGGGAACAGGGAAGAGCAGCCTTTTGCAGACTATTTATGCAGATCTCCCGCTTACATACGGAGATGCTACTGTTGTTGGTTATGATTTAAAAAAGATTAAGAGAAAGGAGATCCCCTTTTTGAGAAGAAAGCTTGGAATAATTTTTCAGGATTTTCAATTGCTGACTGATCGTTCTATAACTGATAATCTACTTTTTGTGATGAAAGCTACCGGCTGGAAAGATAAAAAAAAGATGCAGGGCCAGGCACAGGATGTTCTCGAAAAAGTTGAACTTGGCACTAAAGGTTTTAAGATGCCGCATCAACTGTCGGGAGGAGAACAGCAAAGAGTTGCTATTGCGCGGGCACTTGTAAATAATCCTGAAATTATTCTCGCGGATGAGCCCACAGGTAACCTCGATCCGGAAACTTCAACCGGTATTATGAAACTTTTATTTGATATTAGTCAGACCGGTCGCTCTGTTTTAATGGCTACACACAACTATTCCCTTTTCAAGCAATTTCCGGCAAGGACATTAAAATGTGAGGCAGGGAAAATTATTCCATACAACCCTTCCTCTTCTGATATGGATGAGTGGTAGTTAATCATCTGCTGATGCCTGTATTAGCAAAGTCGGGAAAAAACTGGAATTTTGTTTTAAAGATGGCAAACACGAGTCATCAGGCGAATTAACTACATCTTCTCAGGTGCGTCAATGCCCAGTAGTATCATAGCATTCTTAATAACGTTTCCAACGAAAAAGCTTAATAGTACTCTGAAATTCGCTACTTCCGGTTCAACTCTTTGTAAAATAGGAGTATCCTGATAATAATGGTTGTACTCTTTTGTAAGTTCATAACAATAATTTGCAATTTGTGCCGGACTTAAATTATCATCTGCCTGATGTAAAACCAGTGGGAATTCATATAACATCTTCAGTAAATTCTTCTCAACCTTCGTTAGTTTAATATTGCTAATATTCAACTCCTTTTGAAACTCAGCGGGAGTTTTTCCTGCCTTACGAAAAATTGATTGTATCCGGGCAAAAGTATATTGGATAAAGGGACCGGTATTTCCATTAAAATCAATTGATTCCTCAGGATTAAAGAGCATATTCTTTTTTGGGTCAACCTTAAGCATATAATATTTTAATGCTCCCAGGCTGACAATATTGTAAAGCTCATTTCTCTGTTCCTTATCAAAGTCGCGTGTTTTACCAAGCTCTTCAGTTGTTTTGCGAGCTGTTTCATACATTTCATCCATAAGTTCATCGGCATCAACCACTGTTCCTTCGCGAGACTTCATTCGGCCATGAGGCAATTCAACCATCCCGTATGAAAGATGATAAACCCTGTCGTGCCATTCTCTGCCAAGCTTTTTCAATACTTTCTTTAAAACATCAAAATGATAAATCTGCTCATTACCTACAACATAAATAAATTTTTCAGGGTGGAACTCATCCCAGCGCCTTTGTGCTGTTCCTATATCCTGGGTAATGTAAACCGAGGTTCCGTCCTTACGAAGCAACAGTTTCTCATCAAGGCCATCAGCAGTGAGGTCAACCCAAACCGAGCCATCATTTTTTCTATAAAAGACGCCTTTCTCAAGTCCTTCCTCTACAATTTCCTTACCTTGCAAATAGGTTGATGATTCATAATTTATCATGTCGAAATCAACTCCGAGTCTTTGATATGTCTGTTCAAAACCGTCGTAAGCCCAGGAATTCATAAGTTTCCATATAGA